>JAFTHT010000067.1 GCA_017457285.1 Oscillospiraceae bacterium
ATAGTGCTTCCAGGCAAGGGTAGCGTAGCAGTAGCGCTTGGTGCGGGCCGAGGGGATGAATGCGTGGTGGAAGTGCTTTTCGGAGGCGTGCTCCCGCAGGCGATCAAGGTTTCCGTAGCCGGGGGCGGCCCAGACTACACCGCGGTTGTAGGCAGTGGCGGCAAGGCGTACCTGCTCCTTGACCGGCAGAGTCTCAATTCCTTCCTGCGTGCGTTCCCCTTTTTTATTGAAGGAGCCGTAGGAGGCATAAAGCAGCCTCAAAAAAACGCCCACGTATATCACCTGCCACTCCTCTTTCTGCAAGCGCGAAATGCGTATGCGGCGCGCCGTGGCATTATCGGCCGTGTCAAACCAGAGCTCATACTGCCGGGCAAGGCCGCTTCTCATCCAGGCCTTTTCCATCTCCTCAACAAAGGAGGGCTTCATCTGGAACAGGCCGATTGAAAAGTCCGGCCCGCCGCCCGTGGTGATGTAGGTGCCGTAATTGGCGGCCGTTTCCATGGCATCCTGAAGGCGGGAATAGCGTTCCACCTCCGGCCAAACCACGGCCTCCGCCAACAGCGGGTCAACATCAAAGGAACGCCACGTATCGTAGGCGCTCCCGGGTATGATTACGGCCAGGGCCAGTATTAGAGCATATAGGTGCATAGCACAAGCTGGTACTTGTAGTTGCCGGTGCCGGTGTCATCAGTGGCCTCGTGGTACCACTGGAGTTTGTTGCCAGTCTTCTTCCAGGCTGTGGGGAATACCTGGTCTCCCTCAGGCATTTGGAGGAAACCGCCCTCGGCATTGTAGAAAACTTTGCGCTTGCCGTCAGAGGAGGTCCAGCTGGCGCTCTTGGGTGAAGAGGCGTCCTTGCGCTTGTCGTTGAGCTTCTGCAATTCCTCGTCAGAAACGGGGCTCCAGCTGCCGCCGGAGAAGTGGTAAACCTTTCCGTCCTCGCCCGTCGAGTAGATGTGCTTGCCGGCGCCGATGGCGTCAAAATCAGCCTGGCCGAACACGGCGAATTCCGGCCACCAGGGGCTTACGCTCTTGCAACCGACCTTTGCGGCGCTTACGTTAATCTCACGCACGATTTCCTCCTTGTACATCTTGGGATAGTCTGAGGGGAACTCGCTGTAAGCCTCGGCCAGTACGTCGCCGGCCTGGATAACCACGTTGAGCGGCTCACGGTAAAGGGCGCACTCAGGGATAAGGCCGTCCTCAATGGCCTGACGGTTGATCTTGATGATCTTTCCAAGGGACTCCTTGCGGGCGTTGAAACGCTTCTGGACGTCCTCTACCCACACCTTTGCGGCACGTTCACGATAACTCATGATGCGCTCCAAGGCCTGGGCATAAAGCGGATTGTAAACGGAAGGATCCTCCGTCTGGTATATCTTGTTCTTGATTTCAATGAGTTTCTTGCGCTCGGATGCGGCAAAGTTCACGTCGGCCGTAGCGTCCTTGAGATCATAGCAAGCCTGGATATCCTGCATGTACTTGGACATCTTGACCTGCATGTCGTTAAGGCCGGCGGTCTTCTGGTTCATCTTTTCCATCATGTCCATAGCCGAGCCCATACCGCCCATCATTGAACGGGAGCTCTTCTGCTGGGCAAGCTTCTGCTCTTCCATGAAGCGCTTCTGGAAGGCATCGGCCTCCTTCTTGAAGGAAGGATCTTTGGCCGATTGGGCTTTCTGATATGCCTCCATCTTCTTGTTGCAGGCCTGCATCTTGGGACTGGCCTCCATATAGTTGGGAGAGGTCATCTGCTCACGGGCGGCGGCCTTCAGTTCAGACACCTCAAGACCCATATACTTGCGAATATCGGAAGCATTGCGGTCATAGACCTGGAATGTTGCCTCCAGGGACTTCTCCGACATCATCTTTACGGCGTCGGCCTCGCTCATATTCTCATATCTGGCGGCATCGGCCTCAAGGGCGCTCACGTCAAGGTCTCCAAGGATTGACTTCTCAATCTTTTCAGAGACACGCTGCTTGTCTGCCTCCGAAGCATTGTCGTCTGTGAGGATGGCAACCTCCGCGTCTGTAAGGCCAAAGGCCGATTTGAGGCCGTCGTTGGCCTTCTGGCGCCACATTAGGGTTTCAGTGTCCTCGCAGGTGGCGTCCATGTTGAGCTCCTCCGCGCGAAGGGTAACAGCCTTGATGGCTTTGTAATAAGCTATCTGATTAGCTTCCACGGGGTTAATGAGCTCCTGGGCGCTAGGCACTGCCGGGAATTCATTCATCAGAGGAATGGGGAATTTGGCCGATGAAGGGGTAACCGGGCCGTCCCAGCCAAAGGTGCTGGCACGCTTTGGAGGAAGGGCCTGCTCTCCGGTGACGACATTGACGGAATTGGGATCATCGTTATCCTGACCGGCCATCTGGGACATTCCTTCAGGGATCATTCCCTGCACTGCGTCACCTAGTGAACCGCCAATGGCGCTTTCCGCCTTCTGCTTGATCTTGTCAAGGAAACTCTGGGCCTGGGCCTGGCTGCAGATGAGGGCCAGGGCAGCAATAATTATGGTAATACGTTTCATAGTTTATTTTTTAACGAATTCTACACGGCGGTTCTTGGCGCGGCCTTCGTCTGTGCTGTTGGAGGCGATGGGAACATGCGAACCCTTGCCTACAGGGGTGAGGCGGGCCTGGGCAATACCCTGCTCTACCAGTGCAGCCACAATGGCCTCCGCACGTTTCTGGGACAGAGGATCGTTCACCTTATCGGAGCCGGTGGCGTCGCAGTGGCCCTGGACCTCGAACTCAAGGCCGGGATTCTCCTGCATCAACTTGGCGATACGGTTGATTTCCACCA
>JAFTHT010000050.1 GCA_017457285.1 Oscillospiraceae bacterium
ATCGAACATTTCCGCCCGCATTCCTCATCAGTCACCGCCTTGCGGCGGCGACAGCTTCCCCCCGGGGGAAGCCATGGCGCCCCTTCGGGGCGCTCGGTGGCCGTAGGCCACCGCAATTCAAACGCACCGCTAAACAATCATTTACTGTGCCAATTACAAAGTTTCCGGTCTGACAAAATCATTGCACATCGGCTGCTTCTAAAAATTTATATAAATGAGAATAATTCTTATTGACAAAATGAAAATCATATGATACTATGTGGATGTAAACAAGAATGGTTCTCAAAAAGGAGGTGCCTATGGAGCGTTGCGGGAAACATTTTCGCAAGCGGGATGCCATCCTGGCCTGCGTCCGGGGGACGGATGTCCACCCTTCTGCCGATTGGGTTTATGAAACCCTGCGCCAGCAGATGCCGGATGTGTCCCTGGCCACGGTCTACCGGAATCTGGCCCTGTTCAAGCAGCAGGGGCTCATTGCCAGCCTGGGCACCGTGGGGGGTATCGAGCGGTTCGATGGCAATACGGCGCCTCATGTCCACTTCGTTTGCGCCGGCTGCGATGCGGTCATCGACCTGCCGCAAATGACGGTGCCCCAATCTCTCAGCAGCCAGGCGGCGGCTGAAGCCGGCGGACAGGTCCATGTCTGCCAGCTGACCTTCACCGGTCTGTGCAGCCGGTGCAGTCCCAAATAGTATCCCGGGTGTCATTGCGAGGGCCGAGAGGCCCGTGGCAATCCCCTGCGGCGATGCGGAAAACTTGGGAGATTGCCACGGGCCTTTCGGCCCTCGCAATGACAGTATTTTCTATCATTAATCATTAAAAAACAATTATTTTTTGGAGGAAAAAGTTATGAAAAAGTTCGTTTGTTCCGTTTGTGGTTACGTTCACACCGCCGAGGAGCTGGCTGCGGATTTCCGCTGCCCCGTCTGCAAGGTCCCCGCTTCCAAGTTCGTGGAGCAGAAGGGCGAGATGCAGCTGGCCGCTGAGCATGAGTTCGGCATCTACGAAAAGACCGTCGCCCAGAACCCCGACATCTCCGCCGAGGATAAGGCCTACATTCTGGAGCAGCTGAAGGCCAACTTCGAGGGCGAGTGCAGCGAGGTGGGTATGTACCTGTGCATGGCCCGGATCGCCCATCGTGAGGGCTACCCCGAGATCGGCCTGTACTGGGAGAAGGCCGCCTACGAAGAGGCCGAGCACGCCGCCAAGTTCGCCGAGCTGCTGGGCAGCACCCTGGAGCCCAATATGACCAATTCCACCAAGGCAAACCTGGCCTGGCGTGTTGACTGCGAATTCGGCGCCACTCAGGGCAAGACCGACCTGGCCATCTGCGCCAAGAAAAACGGCCTGGACGCCATCCACGACACCGTCCACGAGATGGCCCGTGACGAGGCTCGCCACGGCAAGGCACTGAAGGGCCTGCTGGAGAGATATTTCAAGTAAGATATGGTTACTTGTAGATGTGGACAGGTATTTGAGAATTCCCGTTGGGATTCTCATGTGATGTGTCCGAAGTGCAAACGTATCTATCCCAATTCCGCACCAAGTATGTACCATCCAAAGTCTGTTGATGAACTCGATTGGAAGTGTCCGAAATGCGGTGCATCCAATAGTTGCTCCCATGCCGGTGCACCCCGCAGAAACTGTGCAAAATGCAGCGCAATACGCCCGGGTGACCCCAAAGACTGGTACGGAATCTGATAGATTTGGGCAAAGCCCGCCACGGCAAGGCTCTGAAGGGCCTGCTGGAGCGGTACTTTAAGTAAGAAAATAGCCCCTATTCAGGAGGTTGGAGCAACTGCTTCAACCTCCTTTTTTGTGTCTGCGCTGCAACCTGGTGGAACGCATTCCCTGTATTTCGTAGGGAACGGATTTATCCGTTCCGCTCCCGTGTGCGGTCAGGGATGGAAAATGCCAGAGCCAAGGGGCGGCAAATCGGGCGGCCGCAAGTGAGCCGTGAGGATATCCCCGCCACATTCCTCCGCCACTATCCCGCCTATAAAAATAAGCAGTTGAATGTGTCAGAATTGGCACGGGTCTGCGACATTAGCAGAACCACAGTTTATAAATACATTGGACTTTTGGAGTAGAATAAAAGCCAGAGAACGGTGTTCCATTCTCTGGCTTTTTTTGTTGTTGTTAGGGATGGCATTTTCCACAGGGCTTATATCCTTTTGAGATTAGTTCCTCTCTTGTGCCGTGATATTCTTCTCTATTATTATCCTTGATATCATCAGCACTACCACAACTGGGGTAATGGAACTTCATTGTGCCGGTATTCAACACATAGTCCCGACTTTTATCTTTTGTGGGTTCCGTGGTAGGTTCCGTGGTAGGTTCGGTAGTAGGTTCGGTGGTAGGTTCGGTGGTAGGTTCGGTGGTAGGTTCCGTGGTAGGTTCGGTAGTAGGTTCGGTGGTAGGCTCCGTGGTAGGTTCAGTGGTTTCGCTCATAGAAGAAAGCGTAGTATCAGGAGAAATATCGTTGTCAGTGGTTTCAGCGGTGGGAATTGTTATAATGGTGAGGATGACCAATACAATGACAGCGATAGTCTTAATTGTCCCCTTTACATATTTTCCGAGAAAGCCTTGCCACTTCTGGATAGGAACAAGTAGCACAGCAATAGCAAGAGCGATAAAACTAGCGATATGGGGTATATATACCAAAAAGGTTAGAGCAAAGAACACCGTGAGTATCCATAAAATAACATTTTTATAAGATTTGTTTGTTTTCTTCATGCCTGATATCTTCCTTTCTGACACTATCTTCGTGTTATTATATCACAATATTACAGATTTTCAATATTTTCCTATTATTATTTCGGATAGTGTGTTAAAATAATGAAAACCTACCACAGGGGGGACGTTATGGCAGACCAAGAGAAATGGGGACTGAGCCGGGAGGAAATTGAAGCACGGCTACGGGCGCAGGACTTCAATTTGCGACAAAATATCCACCGCCCCCTCGGAAATCAGTTTTAGAGGTCCCCGATTATTTAGCATTCAAAAGTCAAAGAAAAGGGTTCGTTGCGAACAGGCAACGAACTTTTTGCGTTCTCAGCGTTGTTATGTCCGCATTGACTTTATTCTGCCATTATGGTAAAATAAAAGCATAATAATACAGAAAAGAGGGGTTTTATGAAGCCGGAATTTAAGAAGTATTTGTCAGGACATCGATTCTGGTGGCGGGTGCTGACTGTATTTATGGCGGTGCTTTGCGTTGTGTTTGTAATCTGCGCCATCGCCGGAAGGGATGTGCAGTACACAGGACTGGTGTGCTTTGCCGGTATTTTGGGTGCGAGTCTGATTCCCCAGTTTTTATTTGCCAAGTACTTAAAGAAACTGGAAAGCGACAGCCGTTTTCCCCAGATTCAGGAGGATTTTGCCCGCTCCTTCCCCATGTTCAATGATACCCTGCGCTTTGGCAACACATGGATTTTCAGAAAGGGCAAGAAAATTTTGACCTATGCTGATATCCGGCAGGTCTATCAGCACATCCAAAAAACGAACTTTATCGAAAGTGAGCGCAGGCTGGTATATGTGAACCGAAATGGGAAAATCGATACACTGTGCAATCTGCAGTTGCGTGGCAAATCTGACGAAGAGTTGATGAAGGCCATTGCTCT
This sequence comes from Oscillospiraceae bacterium, assembly GCA_017457285.1. Lineage (GTDB taxonomy): Bacteria > Bacillota > Clostridia > Oscillospirales > Oscillospiraceae > Faecousia. The sequence continues at coordinate 3,624 of JAFTHT010000050.1, forward strand.
GATTCATAGTAAGAATCCCGGTGTCAAAATAGGCTATCGATAACCGGTGTTTGGAGGGTGTTGTTATGTACAAAATGTCTGTTACATCAAAAAGAACAAAACGATGGCTCTGTGTTGTCGCTGTGGTGATGGCGCTGTCTGTATTTATCGGCGGTTGTGCATCCCCGTCCAGGGTTGGCTCGGATAATAAGCTTGAGGAAATATCCACCGCCACAACTTCGCCCCAAACTGCAAGCACCGACAGTGGGGACAACAATCAAGACGACAATCAAAGCAACGACCAGACCTTCCCTGGCAAGCGTACGGTCATGCTGTACATCGTAGGATCGGATCTGGAATCCGACAGGTGCTATGCCACAAATGACATCAGTGAAATGCTGGATGCGCAGATTGATTCCTCTGAGGTCGAGATTGTTCTGTGTGCCGGCGGAGCAAAAACCTGGAACAACGATGTCATTTCCCCATCAGAAACCTCCTACTACGAGGTGACGGAAGACAGCGTTATCAAGGTGCATCAATCCGGCAAGGAAAATATGGGTCTTAGCACCACCCTTTCCGAATTCTTGAATTGGAGCTTTTCCAATTATCCCGCGGACCGCTTCAGCCTTTTCTTTTGGGATCACGGTGGTGGCCCCTTGTATGGCTATGGTTTTGACGAGCTGTCCGGGGATAATCTGTCGATTGCAGAACTGGCAACCGCGCTGGAGGATTCTCCCTTCCATTCCGGAAACAAGCTGGAAATTCTGGGCTTTGATGCCTGCCTGATGGGCACGGCGGAAACTGCCTGGGCATTCAGGAACTACGCCGACTATTTTGTCGCTTCCCAGGAGCTTGAGCCAGGCTATGGTTGGAATTATGAATTCCTGTCCCGGCTTCCCAACTGCAGCAACGGTGCGGACATTGGAAAGGTCATTATCGACTACTATTTTGACTTTTACGATTGGCTGGCATCATTATCTCCCCGAATGGATATGGAGTTGACCCTTTCCTGCGTGGATTTGTCCAAGATGGAAAGGGTGGAGGAAGCCATTGACCAACTGTTTTACACGGTCGATCAGGATGTGATTACGGGCCAGCTGGCTACCGCTTCCCGTTGCCGTTATCGTTCCAAGGCCTTCGGCAAAAACGGTTCCTCCAACGCTTTTGACCTTGTAGATCTGAAGCACATGGCATCGTTGCTGTCGAACAGTTATTCGCAGGCATCGGAGCTGGAGAAGGCCGTTTCTGATGCAGTGGTTTATTCGAAATCCAACGTCAATAATGCCTACGGACTTTCGATATACCATCCCTATGAGGACATAACCCAGCAGAGGGCGATTAAGACCATCTACAGGTCCCTCAATTTTGCACCCCAATATTTCAACTATATCTCCGACTTCATGTCCGGCTTGAGTAACAGCGCCCAATCCCAGAGCAGCTACCGTAATTTTTCCAGGACCATGGGTAGCGCCCTGACCGACGGGGAGGCGCATAATCTGGCCATCCAGCTCACCGAGGAGCAGCTGCGAACCTTCTCTAGCGCTCAGTATTATGTATTCTGGGAAATTCCGGGAAGTTCTACATTCTCCCACAAAACCGAATATTTACAGGTGTTTTCCGGACAGAATGTTTCCTTGTCTGCCGACAACAGGCTAACCGCAACCTATGGAGGAAAGGCCGTGTATGGTAAAAACTACGCCACAGGCGCCTACTCCGACTGCCCGCTGTCTATGAATCAGATTTACGATGGCACAATGGAGGAAAAGTATTATTTCCCGTGTATGTTCTGGGTTTTTGATGGTGATTTTGACCTTGACCCCGTGAATTGGCTGATGAAGATGAAAGATGGCGTGCCTACCCTGCTGCAGGCATCCCATTTGAACAGTATCATAGAGAATACCCCCGACAAGCAATTCGTCAATCCCGATGACTATGATATGTACACCTTTTCGAACAATTCTTACTTCGTGAATACTGACAGCAACGGGAATACCGTATTTACCTTCAGCGGAAGCTCCTACGGATTTGAATATACCAAGGAGGATGGCTTCAGCATTGAATTGCGTCCCATTGCCGACAAGAGTCAATTTCGGGCAGTTTTCCTGATTGAGGATATTTACGGCAACCACTATTTCAGCGATTTTATTCCCCTGGCATAACCAATGGACAAGGAGCGGTCACACCGTACAGCGGCGTGGGGCGGCGTATCGTTTGCCGTCCCACCCGAAAATCAGTTTTTAGAGGTCCCCTTTCGTTTATCGTGATGTGAAAACACGCAATGACAGTTTTTTGACAGACTGAAGGGTGCGCTGCAACGTAGTTTGCAGCGCACCCCAGCGTGTCAAAAAAGTAGTCTGTCATTCCGAGGGAGCGAAGCGACCGTGGGAATCCGTTTTCTCAAAGTTGTGATTTATCCAATAAACTCGTTGATTTGGGAATCTTTTTAAGAACGGATTGCCACGTCGGCCTACGGCCTCCTCGCAATGACATCGTTTTTCGACAGTCTGGGGTGCGCTGCAACGTAGTTTGCAGCGCACCCTTTTTTTATCCGGTACATTTTCTGCAATCTCTGCCCTTGTAGCCGAAGCAGGATGTACAGACATCATTGGTGGTATAGGTGTAGCTTGTTCCGTCGCTGTTGATGCCGTAGTGGGTATCAACGGTGTAGCCCAGGCCGTCGCAGACGGAGCAGTCGATGAATCCGTCGCCGCCGCAGTCGTCGCAGGTAGTGGGGGGCGGGGTGGGGCGATGGGTGGGCACATAGACAGGGTCGTCGGGCTCGTAGTCGGGTTCTTCGGGCTCGTAGTCGGGTTCTTCGGGCTCGTAGGTGGGCTCGGTGTTGTAGTCCGGCAGCTCTTGGGTGGTTCGGTGGCCCGTATCGGCCCAGGTCATACCCGGGGCAGTGAAAACGTAGTAGATGCTGCCTGTGTAGACCACCAGCACATGCACCTCGGAGGCGTTCAAAAAGACCCCCATGCTCAGCGGAGAGAAGGCTTGCAGATTCGCGGCATCCTCGCCGGTGTAGAGGAAGCCGTAGGCATAGCCGGAGATGGAGCTGCACAGCTGGTAATTCTGCTCCAGCAGCGCCACATATTCATTCAGGAAGTCCTGGTTGAAGTCGGTGTAGTAGGCGTAGGTGGTGTAGGCGTCCTGGCTGATACCCTCCATATCCTCCATGCGGTTGCCGCTGAAGCTCTGGATGCTGGGAACCACGGTGCCGGTATAGCTGACGGTGCCACCGCCGCCACCGCCGCCAC
>JAFTHT010000051.1 GCA_017457285.1 Oscillospiraceae bacterium
CCTCGACGGCCTCGCTGTACTCCAGGGTGACCTCGGCGGGGATGGTCAGGCTCTTGTAAGCGATGTTGAACTTGCCCTCAGCGTCGGTGAAGTAGCAGTTGCACTCGGCGCAGTACCAGTGCTCCTGCATGCCATTGACATGGCAGTAGGGCTCGGTGGCCTCGAAGTGCTCCAGGGCGGAGCTGGCGGGGATGACCAGGCTCAGGCGGGCGATGTTGTACTTACCCTCAGCGTCGGTGAAGTAGCAGTCGCAGCCCTCGCAGTACCAGTTCTCCAGCATGCCGTTGGTGTGGCAGCCAGCCTCGACGGTCTCGTTGTGGACCAGAGCGTTCTCACAGGGGATGACCAGGCTCAGGCGGGCGGTGTTGTACTTACCTTCGGCATCGGTGAAGTAGCAGTCGCAGCCTTCGCAGTACCAGTTCTCCAGCAGACCATTGCTGTGGCAACCGGCTTCGTAGCCCTCGTCGTGGACCAGGGCGTTCTCGGCGGGGATGACCAGGCTCAGGCGGGCGATGTTGTACTTGCCCTCAGAGTCGGTGAAGTAGCAGTCGCAGCCTTCGCAGTACCAGTATTCCTGCATGCCGTTGGTGTGGCAACCAGCCTCAACGGCCTCGCTGTAAGTCAGGGTGTGGACGTGCTCAGCCTCTTCCGCGGAAGCAGCCACGGTCAGGCAGGTGAGCATGAAAACAGCCAGAATCACAACGAGCAGATTTCTCATGATTTTCATTCTTTGCACTCCTTTATTAAATTAAATAATTTGCCAGGGATCCAGACGCTACGGATAACGCTTAGGGGTGCCGATACCCTAAAAGGATCCAAATAGGTCCTGAAGCAATTGTAACACTAAAAAAAGGATAATGCAACTAGTTTGTGAAAAATTTAGAAATAAATAGTTAGAAATTTTCCGAATTTTTTGATGGAAACCCGGTTTTTTGAGTGGATAAATGTATACAAACATACATGTCTATGACTTGGTATCTGGATGGCGCACAATGGTGCGGCAAACAAAGATACCCCCAAACACAACGGTTTGGGGGTGGCGATTGATAATCCCGGTGATTGGGGGTTCAAAAATGGAAAGCGATGCTTTCGGTGGGCCATCAATGCCCCCGGACGTTGACCGTTTCAATCTTTTCGATGATCCACTCATAGTTGAAGGTCTGATTGCTGCCGAAGTTGATGAAGCCCTTCTCCTGGCTGATTTTGTCGCTGCGGTAATTGATGCTGATGAAATCATTGACCTGGATGGAATCGCTGGCTTTGGGGTAGAGGATATAAACGCTCCCCAAGCCGTCGATTTGACCGGCAAAGCCCTTGGAGTCGACGTGGGATACATACATTTGCTGGGAGAGTACTTTTGTATCGCTGCAGGCCATCAAACAGGGCAAAACCAATGCGATCAAAAGTAATAGCGCGATGAATTTTTTCATACCATCAACTCCTTTTTGGAGAATTATATCATAATGTTGAAGCGGATGCAATAAGGGGATTTTCGAAATGTGGATAATTGATACTTAAATCGACCTTCGATTCTGGTGAATAATGAATAAATAAAAACTACATTCCTCTTCCGAAGAATGTAGTTTTTGGTGGGGGAGGACGGATTCGCTTTTCTGCGGAAAAGCCACGGCCGGGCAAACAGTCCACCGGACTGTTTGCATGGACCGGCCTTTCGAATCCGTCCTCCAAAGGCCCATACCAAATAAAAACACCAGCCGTTATGGCTGGTGTTTTTACTTGGTGGGGGAGGACGGATTCGAACCATCGAAGCGATACGCAGCAGATTTACAGTCTGTCCCCTTTGGCCACTCGGGAACTCCCCCATATTAAGTTCACACGGCTGGAGCCGGTAGACGGACTCGAACCCCCGACCTACTGATTACAAATCAGTTGCTCTACCAACTGAGCTATACCGGCGTCTCGAACCGAACACGCTTATTATAGCATGCAAAAGCGATTTGTCAAGCATTATTTTGTGTTTTTTGAAAAAAGATCGTATTAATACATCAATGCTAAAAATCAGAAGAGGATTTATGCGCATGCCCATCCGCCGACTAAATGCCACAGGTAATATAAACGCCCTTTGATACGTATTAGACAACGGATATATTTGGAAAGAATTTGATAATTCTTGTTGAAGTTAATATGTTTTTGATGTATAGTGTTATTGGGGGTGGAAATATGAAATCCTTGGTATGCCAAAACTGTTGTGCACCTGAGCTTCGGATGGAAAAAGGATATTGGGTTTGCAATTATTGTGGATCACGATTTATGGTCTCGAATGAAGAGTTGGATTTTTACTCCAAAACGATAGGGAGTTCAATTGGTAATTCAACAGTTTCTTCTTCGATTTGTCTTTCTGACGATGTGGAAAAGCTGTTGCAAAAATGTAGAACCGATAGAAAAAACGCAAGAAAATATGCAAATTTAATCCTGGATATAGACCCTGATAATTTAGAAGCATTACAATATCTTTAATACAAGGAGACGAAGCAGATGAAGGAAAAAGAAATTAAAGCGAAGTATAATATCGATATGTATGAATTTGCTAATTTTTTGCGTCGCAATCAACTGTCTTATTCAGAATCTTATTTTACAGGGAATCTGACTGTTGACGATAATCTTATAGATTTTTATGTTAAGAATTTTTTGAAGGAGCAACAGAAAGAAGAATTTGAACGTGCGGAAGAAAAAGCGCGAGAAGATGAAGCGAAGGCACAAGAAGCAGAGGAAGCGGCACGAAAGAAGAAGGCAATGGCTGAAATGCTGATCACGTCTGGTTTCAATTTTGACGGGTACACGATCACTAAGTATTCTGGGTATATTTCGGGAGATGATGCTATCTCCGTTGAACGCGGAATGGCTATATTTGGAAATGGTGTAAATGTAAAAGATAAATTGATGGAGTCTTTGGTTACTATTCGTAGAAATGCACTGAGAGAGTTGAAAGAAGCGGCATATAACCTTGGGTGTAATGCTGTGATTGGCGTTGATTTTGACTATTTGACACTCGATCCGCAAACAGCTAACTTTTCTGGTGGAACCACCTATCAGCCGTATGTTTTCGGGGTTACCGCCAATGGTAATGCGGTCATTATTGAGAAAAATAAAGATTAACTGTTCAGATTGTTTTGTACAGGTGGGCCTTATCTCTGCCGCTTCCTTCCGCAACCACATAGTGCTTAATTATCCTACCTGGTCGGCGGGGATAATATCCCCGCCCTACGAAATACATTCAAACAATTATCTGCTTCATTGGAAATTGATTATCAAAATAGTTCGAACCGCCCTGTCCGGGAATGGACAGGGCGGTTTTTTGGGGGTTAAATCTCGATATCCAGCTTGGCGATGACGGCGGCGCAGCGGGGGCAGAGGCCTTCGGCGTTTGCGGCCTCGGAGTGCATCCAGCAGCGGGGGCACTTTTCGCCCTTGGCTTCGGATACGCCGATGGTCAGGGCAGGGAAGTTCACACCGGTGCCAACCTCGGCACCCTCAGGAGCGGTTTCCCAGGCGCAGTTGGAGACGATGCAGATCTCCGCCAGGTTCAGACCCTCGCAGGCGGCCTTCAGCTCGTCGCTGCCGGACAGGGATACCTGGGCCTCCAGGGCCTTGCCGATCCGCTTGTCGGCCCGGGCCTTCTCCAGCACGCCGTTGACATCCTGGCGCAGCTTCATGACCATGGCCCACTTCTCCATGGCGGCATCGTCCAGGGCGTAGGCGGCAAAGTCGCTGGGCATCTGGTTCAGCAGCACGTTGCGGACATCGTCGCTTTCCAGGTGGGGCATGGACTGCCAAATCTCATCGCAGGTGAAGGCCAGGATGGGGGCGAATAGCTTCGCCATGGCATCCACGATCAGGTACAGGGCGGTCTGGGCGGAGCGGCGGCGGTTGCCTGCGGCCTCGTCGCAGTACAGCCGGTCCTTCAGGATGTCCAGATAGAAGCTGCTCAGCTCCACCACGCAGAAATCATTGATGGCGTGGGTGATGACGTGGAACTCATAAGCGTTGTAGGACTTCCGGACCGCGGCCACCAGCTCGTTCAGCTTGGTCAGAGCCCACTTGTCCAGCTCCTCCATATCGGCGGCGGGGACCATGTCCTTGTTGGGATCGAAGTCCGCCAGGTTGCCCAGGCAGTACCGGGCGGTGTTGCGGAACTTCAGATAGTTCTGGGCAATCTGCTTGAAAATCTCCTTGGAGCAGCGGACATCCGCATGGTAGTCGGAGGATGCGGCCCAGAGGCGGACGATGTCGGCACCGAAGTCCTTGATCAGGTCTGCGGGGTCAACGCCGTTGCCCAGGCTCTTGTGCATGGCCCGGCCCTGGCCGTCCACCACCCAGCCGTGGGTCAGCACCTGCTTGAAGGGGGCACCCTGGTCCAGGGCACCAACGCTGGTCAGCAGGCTGGACTGGAACCAGCCACGGTACTGGTCAGCACCCTCCAGATACACGTCCGCAGGCCACAGCTCGGGGGTCCGGTGCATGAGGGAGGCATAGTGGGTGGAGCCGGAGTCGAACCAGCAGTCCAGGGTATCGGTTTCTTTGTCGAACTGGGTGCCGCCGCAGTGGGGGCAGGTGAAGCCGTCGGGCACCAGCTCCATGGCCTCCTTCTCGAACCAGATATTGGAGCCATGCTCGTCGAAGAGGGCGGAGATTTTGGCGATGGAATCGGGATTGGACACGGGCTTGCCGCAGTCCTTGCAGTAGAACACGGGGATGGGCAGACCCCAGCGGCGCTGACGGCTGATGCACCAGTCGGCCCGCTCCCGGATCATGCTGACCATCCGGTCGCCGCCCCAGCCGGGGAACCACTGGACGTTTTCGATGGCCTCGATGGCCTGATCCTTGAAGGATTCCACGGAGCAGAACCACTGGGGGGTGGCCCGAAAGATGACGGGCTTCTTGCACCGGTCGTGGTGGGGGTAGGAGTGGACGATGTTTTCAGAGGCGAAGAGCATACCGCTCTCCTTCATATCTGCCAGAATGACGGGGTTACTGTCCTCGGTCTTGAGACCGGCATACTTGCCGGCGTAGTCGGTGTGGCGGCCGTAGTCGTCCACGGGCACCACCAGGTCCATGCCATAGCGCATACAGGTCTGGTAGTCGTCGGCACCGAAGCCGGGGGCGGTGTGGACACAGCCGGTACCGGAATCCATGGTGACATACTCGGCCCAGACCAGACGGCTGGTCTTGTCGATGAAGGGGTGCTGGGCCAGCATATTCTCGAAGAAGGCGCCGGGGTAGGTGGCCAGGACCTCGTAGTTTTCGAAGCCGCCCATCTTCATGGTCTTTTCCATCAGGGCCTCGGCCATGATGTAGGTTTCGCCGTTGTCGGCCTTCACCAGCACATAGCTGTCCCGGGGGTGCAGGCAGATGGCCATGTTGCCGGGGAGGGTCCAGATGGTGGTGGTCCAGATGACGAAGAAGGTCTTGCTCAGGTCGAATTCGGAGAGCTTGCCCAGGTCGTCCTTCATGGGGAACTTGACATAGACGGAGGTGCAGGGGTCATCCTGATACTCGATGTCGGCCTCGGCCACGGCGGTGGCGCAGAAGGGGCACCAGGTCACGGGCTTCAGGCCCTTGTAGATGTAGCCCTTGTCGAACATCCGGCCAAAGACCTTGACCTCCTGGGCTTCGAAGTGACGGTCCATGGTGCGGTAGGGGTTGGCCCAATCGCCCACGACACCCAGGCGGCGGAAACCGCCCATCTGCTTCTGAATGAAGTCCTCGGCGAAGGCCTCGCAGGCCAGCCGGAACTCGGACACGGACATATCCTTGTTGAGCTTGGACTTGGACTTTTCGATGGCCCGCTCGATGGGCAGACCGTGGTTATCCCAGCCGGGGACGTAGGGGGTGTAGTAGCCCATCATGGCATGGGAGCGGATGATGAAGTCCTTCAGGGTCTTGTTCAGGGCGTGGCCCATGTGGATGTAGCCATTGGAGAAGGGAGGGCCGTCGTGCAGCACGAAGGGGGGCAGGTCCTTGTTTTTCTCCAGCAGGGCGTTGTAGAGGTCGGACTGGTTCCAGCGCTCCAGCATAGCCGGCTCCCGGGCCGGCAGACCGGCCTTCATGGGGAAGTCGGTCTTGGGGGTGATGATGGTGTTCTTAAATTCCATTGGATATTTCCTCCATAGTGAAATATAATTTCGTAGGGCGAGGGGGGTGCCATGCCCGCAAAGACAGAATAAAGCGCCTTTGTCTCCTGATAAGAGACAAAGGCGCGTAAAACCTCTGCGGTACCACTCTTGTTCCGGCGAAAACCGGCACTTTCCTGCGCTGTAACGGGCGCCCCCGGCGCAGCCTACATATCGGTGCGCCGCTCCGAGGTGATAGAAGCACCGGCCGCTTTGCTGCCTTGCACCTTCCGGCAGCTCTCTGAAAAGCGGGGGACAGGCTTCCTTGTCCTCATCGTTGCGTATTTACTTGCGGTTGGGGTCGTAATTCCGGCCGAACTGCAGGTTTGTAAATTTATTGGTGTCGGTGGAAACCTTGGGCTCCACCCGGACAGGGACATTTTCGGTGGTGCCCACCAATGCCTCCAGATTCTGAGAAATCTCTTCGGCCATATCCTCTTCGTCCGCCTGGGAAACAGGTTCCACGGGCATATTGCCCTCCCGAATCAGGGCCAGGGTTTCCAGGAAGCCCTTCAGCTCATCCTCCAGCTTGCTGATTTCGTCAGCGGCGGCACGGCGGGCTTTTTCTACCCGCTCCTGCTCAGCGGCAATCAGGGCATCGGCGTTCTTGGCATTCTCAGCGGCCTGGACATTGGCCTCGTTGAGCATCTGGGTGCATTTGGCCTCCGCGTCCTTGACCATGGAATCGCAGGTCTTCTGGGCATCGATGATAGCGGCCTTCATGCTGGCTTCATTGGCCCGGTATTCCTCCAGCTTGCCAACCAGAACGCGCATCTTGCTTTTCAGCAGGGCGTTTTCTTTGTAGAGGGTGATATAATCCTCGGTCAGGGGCTCCAGAAATTCATCCACAGCCTGCATATCATACCCGCCGAAGGTGGCGCGGCTGAAGGAGATCTGTTCTATCTGCTGCGGTGTAAACATGGCATAACCTCTCTGTATCGATTAGAGATAGCTCTCGGTTTCCACGGAGGGGACAGCCTCCAGATCACCCACAACGGCCATGGAGTGGGGGGAGAACAGGTAGGTGGACTGGGCAATCTTGTTCATCTTGCCGTCCAGGGCGTAGGCAACGCCGGACAGGAAATCCACCACCCGGCGGGCCAGGGAGGGGTCTACATTTTCCATATTGACGATGATGGCCTTCTTGTCACGCAGGTCGTCGGCGGCCTTGGTGCTGTCGTTGAAGTTGGTGGGGTGGAACAGGACAACCTCCTGCTTGCCGGAGTTGATGTTCAGCACCTGACCGCTGAAGCCGGATTTGGCGGCGGGAGCGGGGGCAGCCTCGGGGGCGGCAGCCTCGACGGCCCGGCGGCTGGGGCGGGGAGCCTCTTCCTCGTAGCCATCCATCTCGTCGTAATCATCGTATTCGTCGTCCGCGTAGGGCTGGGCGAACTTCTTCACATTATCCCAAAAGCTCATGTTGGTTTCCTCCATATCATACATCATTGGTGATGAAATTTACTTGTTGTAGTTTCGGGCGCCGAAAATGGCGGTGCCGACACGAATCATGGTGCTGCCGCAGCGGATTGCGTCCTCGTAATCCCCGGACATACCCATAGACAATATATCGACCCATACATTATCGTATTTTTTTGCCCTGATGTCAACAGCCAGACGATGAATTTTTAGAAAAAATTTGTCATTATCCCCGGAATTTTCGCAAATCGGGGGGATGGCCATGAGTCCGCGGAGCCGAACGTTGGGGAAATCTGCCATTTTTTCGGCCAGGGGGAGGATGTCGTCCATGGCGAAGCCGCTTTTGCTGGCCTCCTCGCCGACGTTGATTTCCAGCAGGATATCCTGGATGATGCCCTGCTTCGCGGCCTCGGCCTGGATGCATTCCAGCAGCTTCAGCCGGTCCACGCTTTGGATCAGATCCACCTTGCCCACCACCTGCTTAACCTTGTTGGTCTGCAAATGGCCGATGAAATGGACGGGGGCTCCGGTGTAGGCATTTTCGGAGAGTTTCTGGGTCAGCTCCTGAACCCGGTTCTCACCGCAGCAGTCAACTCCGGCGGCAATGGCCTGCCGGACGGCATCGGCATCGTTCATTTTGGTGGCGGCGCAGAGCAAAATCTCTTTCGGGTCACGGCCGCAGCATAAAGCGGCCTTTTCAATATCCGCCTTGATGGCGGCAACATTCTGGGCGATGGACATGGTGGTTCGACCTTTCTGTACAAAATATGCTGTCATTGCCACGCCAGTCTGCGGACTGGCTCGCAATGACATGATGTTTCATCACAAAAAGGCGACGGAATGTTACTCCGTCGCCTTTTTGTGTCGGTTTCATGCGGTGGGTGTTGCGGCTTTCAGCTGCTTCATGGGTGCCAGGGTGGAGATGGCGTGTTTGTAGATCATCTGCTGCTTGCCATCGGTCACCAGCACCACAACGAAGCTGTCGAAGCCCGTAATGATACCCCGGAGCTGGAAGCCGTTCATCAGGAACAGTGTCACCGGAACCCGGTCCCGGCGCACTTCATTCAGAATGGCGTCCTGTAAATTCAATGTGTCTGACATATGTATGACCTCTTTCTTTGGGATGCATACATCATAACACTATTCACTTGTCGGTTTCCTGAATAAGCCGTCGGGCGGATGAAAGAATTTCCTCCCGGTCCCGGATGAGCCAGTTCATATTGGGATTGCGGCGGAACCAGGTCAGCTGCCGCTTGGCGTACCGCCGGGAGGATTGCTGGACCAGAGCTGCCGCTTCTTCGATGGTAGCCTGGCCCTCCAGGGCGGAAACGAACTCCTTGTAGCCGATGGCCTGCATGGCGGTGCATTTGGGGGGGACCCCTTCGGAAAGCAGGGACTTGATTTCGTCAATCAGCCCCATTTTCAGCATGATGTCCACCCGCAAATCGATGCGGCGGTACAGCTCTGCCCGGTCATCGAATCCGATTCCCAGCCACAGGGGAGAATATTTCGGGGGGATGGCCTGGGTTTTGCGGTTGTGGGCGGTGATGGTTTCGCCGGTTTCCAGGTAGACCTCCAGGGCCCGGATAATCCGCTTCCGGTCGGACAGGTGGAGTCTTGCGGCGGATTCCGGATCGATTTCTTTCAGCCAGTCCATCAGGACTTCGATGCCCTCCCGGTCGGCTCGCTCCTCCAGCTCCTCCCGGCGGCCGGTGGCGGGGTAGGGGGCAAAATCGTTGCCTTTGATGAGGGCATCCATGTAAAGGCCGGTGCCTCCGGCGATGATGGCGGTCTTGCCCCGGGCGAGGATATCATCCACAATGGGGGTGGCCAGGGCGCAGTAGCGGCTGACGGAAAAATCCTCCCATGGCTCCGCCACATCCAGCATATGATGGGGGATGCCTTGCATTTCATCCCTGGTGGGCTTGGCGGTGCCGATGTCCATCCGGCGGTAGACCTGCATGGAGTCGCAGGAAACCACCTCGCCGTCAAATTCCTTCGCCAGCTCCACCGCCAGAGCGGTCTTCCCGGAGGCGGTAGGCCCGGCGATGCAGATAATGTTGTTCATGGGCATGAATCTCCGATAGAATGTTGTGGGGATGTTTTTGCGGGAAATGATTGTGTGGCGCTTTCATAGTGCGCGAAAACAACCATTCAGCTTCTCTTAAACTGCTTCTCCAGCTGTTTTTTACTCAAGGTGACGCAGATGGGTCTGCCGTGGGGGCAGTATTTCAGGTCTTCCCTTGCCATGACCTGCTTTACCAGGGCCAGCAGTTCCTTTTCGTCGGTGTGCCAGCCGGCCTTGATGGCGGCTTTGCAGGCCACGGTGTGCAGAATCTCGTCCCGGACGGTGTCTTTGCTATCGTGGCGGCCACTCAGCAAATCCGCAGCCAGACTTTCCGCCGCCTCGGCGGCATCGGCCGGGGACAAATCCATGGGGATTTGTCGCAGAAGAACCGTATTTTCGCCAAATTCATCGATTTCAAAACCCAGTTCATCCAGAACTGCCCGATTGGCAAGCAGCTCCGCCGCCCCCTCGGCACTGAGCCGCACCGGGATGGGGGTCAGCAGGGCCTGGCCGGAAATGGCCTCCTGATTGGCTTTCAGCTTGTCGAAGAGAATCCGCTCATGGGCGGCGTGCTTGTCGATGAGGAAGGCATCCTCGCCCTCTTCTACTATAATATAAGTATGGTACAGCTCGCCCACCATACGCCATTGGATTTCCTCGGGCATATCCATGGCGGTCTGTTCCATAGGCTCCGTCAGATCTGCGTCATTGGGAGGAGCCGAAGGCGACGTGGCAGGCTCCTTTGGAATTGTGGGGATATCGGAGGGGATTGCCACACCAGTCTGCGGATTGGTTCGCAATGACAGGGAATCGGGGAGATTGCCGTGCCAGTCTGAGGACTGGCCCGCAATGACAGTGTGCTTCGGAGGCGGGGCGATGTGGGCATCGGCCCCTACGGAGGGGAGGATGACCGTTTCCCGCAGGGGCAGGGGAGCGGGCTGTTCCAGCTTGGCAACCGTTGCGATGGCGGCCTCCTTTTTGGGCTGGGGCGCATCGGCAATGGCGGCAGAGAAGGTCTTGAATTCCGCTGGGGTCATGGTGCGGAAGAAACCCGGTTGGGCAGGTTTGTTGGGGAGATTGCCACGCCAGTCTGCGGACTGGCTCGCAATGACATTGTTATTTTGGGGTGCAGGTTTATTGGAGGGGATTGCCACGCCAGTGTCCGCACTGGCTCGCAATGACACGGTGTCGGAGGGGGTTACAGGTTTCTTAAACTCCACCTGGGGCCGGTCGGGGGTTTTGTTCAGGGCTCCCAGAACGCCGTAATGGACGCAGTCAAAAACCGCCTTTTCCGACAGGAATTTTACCTCCGTCTTGGCGGGGTGGACGTTCACATCCACCGCCGTGGCAGGCAGCCGCAGATGCAGCACGCAGGCGGGGAATTTTCCCACCATGATCTGATTCCGGTAGGCCTCTTCCACAGCCGCAATCAGCAGCTTGGATTTCACCGGCCGGTCGTTGACGAAGAAGGTCTGCAAACTCCGGCTGGGCCGGGAATCCGTGGGCTTGCTGACGAAGCCTGTCAGGCTGTAGCCCTCCCAGCGGCTGTCCACTTTTACCATTTTGGCACATTCTCTGCCATAGACGCAGTAAACCGCCGCCTCCAGCCCACCGGTGCCGGGGGTGGACAGGGCCTGCTTGCCGTCCCGGATGAAGGTGAAGGCCACCTCCGGATGGGCCAGGGCCTGCATCTGCACCGCAGCGGCCACCCGGCTGCCTTCCACGGAATCGGCTTTCATAAACTTCATCCGGGCGGGGGTGTTGAAGAACAGATCTCTTATTATAATAGTAGTGCCGTCGGGGCAGCCGGCTTCCGATTCCTCGGTGACGGCACCGGCCTCCAGATGAAGGCTCACACCCATGAGAGAACCGGCGGTTTTGGTCATCAAATCGATGCGGCTGACAGAGGCGATGGCTGCCAGAGCCTCGCCCCGGAAGCCCATGGTGGCAATGGATGCCAAGTCCTCGGCGGTGCGGAGCTTGCTGGTGGCATGGCGGAGGAAGGCGGTTCTGGCATCTTCGGCTGTCATGCCGCAGCCGTTGTCCGTGACCCGCAGGAAAGTCATGCCGCCGTCCCGAATCTCCACCGTGACCTTGGAGGCCCCGGCGTCCACGGCGTTTTCCAGCAGCTCTTTCACAACGCTGGCCGGACGCTCCACCACCTCACCGGCGGCAATCAAATTGGCAATATGGGGGGATAATTGGATGATTTTTGGCATTTTTATCACCTCATTGACAGAGTGCCGATGGTATTGACGGCGATATGGATCGCCAGGGGCGCGGCGATGCTGCCGCTGAACTCATAGGCCCAGGCCAGCACCAGCCCGGCGGGGAGGTACTGGACGAAGCTTACCGGGTCCAGCCCATGGACATGGATGGCGGCAAAAACCAACGTGGAAACGGCGTAGGCCAGAATCCGGCTCCTGCGGTGGAGCGTCCCAAAGACCAGCGCACGGTAAAACAGCTCCTCCGCCACCGGGGCCAGCAGGACGGTGCCCACAGCCATCAGATAGAAATTCTGCCGCCCGGCATGGTTGATGACCACATCGTTGGTGTTTACATAACTCGGAAATAGCCGGTAGGTGATGGCAGACACGGCGAAGATGGAAAGGTAGTACACCAGAAAACCAAGGCTTGCCGCCATCAGGGATTTCCTCCAGCGGTTGGAGAAATCCCCTGCGCTGGCCTGGAGGTAATCCCGGAAAATCCAACAAACAGCGGCGAAATTTACGGAAAAATAGGAAAAATTCAGGTGTGCGCTGTTGTATCCGGGAAACAAATAGTAAAGGGCATAGCTCAGAATGGTGGCGAGAAACACCAGCTGGAACAGCAGGTAGCGAATGCCCCAGCGGGTTTCTGAAATATTTAATTGGATGGGGAGTTGTTTGTGCATATCAATCAAGCATCCGTTTCAGTTTGTACAGCTCGTTCATGGCTTCGATGGGGGTCAGGGTTTCCACGGTAATGGCCCCCAGGGCGGCGCAGACCTGCTGGGCCGTCAGATCCAGCATGGAAATCTGGTCGTCGGGTTCTTCTTTGATGATCCGCTGAACGCCTTCCTGGCTTTCCAGCTCCGAGAGGATCTCTCTGGCCCGGGCGATGACGCTGTTGGGCAGCCCCGCCAGCTTGGCGACTTCCACGCCGTAGCTGTCGTCAGCGGCACCGGGGACGATTTTCCGCAGGAAAATCATCTGGTCGCCCCGTTTTTTGACGGCAATATTGTAATTTTTGACGTTGGGAAGCTCCTCCTCGATGGTGGAAAGCTCGTGGTAATGGGTGGCGAAGAGGGTCTTGGCCCCCAGTTTTTTGGGACTGGCGGCGTACTCCAGCACCGCCCGGGCGATGGCCATGCCATCGTAGGTGGAGGTGCCACGGCCGATTTCGTCCAGAATCAGCAGGGAGCGGGAGGTGGCGTGCTTCAAAATGGAGGCCACCTCACTCATTTCCACCATGAAGGTGGACTGGCCGGAGGCCAGATCGTCGCTGGCACCGATGCGGGTGAACACCCGGTCCACGATGCCGATTTTGGCGGATTTCGCCGGGACGAAGGAGCCCATCTGGGCCATCAGCACAATCAGGGCCACCTGCCGCATATAGGTGGATTTACCCGCCATATTGGGGCCGGTGATGATGGAAACCTGGTTTTCGGCAGAGCCCAGCCGGGTATCGTTGGGCACGAACAGGGTGTCCTTCAGCATCACCTCCACCACCGGATGCCGTCCGTCGGTGATGGAAATTTCGCCACCCAGGGTGATTTCCGGACGGCAATAGCCCCGCTGAATGGCCACGGTGGCAAGGCTGCACAGGGCATCCGCCGCCGCCACGGCTCCGGCGCTGAGCTGCACCCGGGCGGCCTGAGCGGCCAGATGCTCCCGCAGCTGGGTAAAAATCTGGTACTCCAGAGCCGTCAGCCGGTCCTTGGCGGTGAGCACCTGGTCTTCCAGCTCCTTCAGCTCCTGGGTGATGTAGCGCTCGCAGTTGGCCAGGGTCTGCTTGCGGATATAGTGGCCGGGTACCTGATTCATAAAGGACTTGGAAACTTCGATATAGTAACCAAAAACCCGGTTAAAGCTAACTTTCAGCGTGCGGATTCCGGTTTTCTCCCGCTCCGCCGCCTCGATGGCCAGAATGGTGCCGGAGCCGCCCTCCATGATATCCCGGAGCCGGTCGGCATCGGCATTGGCCCCCTTGCGGATGATGCCGCCCTCCCGGACGGTCAGGGGTGGCTCGTCCACGATGGTGTTTTCAATCAGTTCGGCGCAGTCCGTCAGGGGGTCGATGGCCTGCTCCAGCTTCCGAAGCAGGGGGGATTCGGTGGCGGAAAGCTGGGCCTTTACCAGCGGCAACGCCCGCAGGCCCCGGGCCAAGCCCAGCAGATCCCGGCAGTTGACGGTGCCGGTGACCACCCGGGTCATGACCCGCTCCAGGTCGGTCACGTCCTTCAGAGCCTCCAGCAGCTCGCCCCGGCAGATGGGGGAACTGACCAGCTCTTCCACAGCGGACTGCCGCCGGCCGATTTCGATGGGGTCCAGCAGGGGCTTTTCCAGCCAGCTGCGGATCAGCCGTCCGCCCATGGCGGTGCGGGTCTTGTCCAGCACCCACAGCAGGGTGCCCTTCTTCTCCTTGGAGCGCATGGTTTCCGTCAGCTCCAGATTCCGCCGGGCATCCAGATCCAGCTCCATAAACCGGCCGGTGGTGTAGTATTGCAGTTCCCGGATGTGGGAAAGGTCGTTCTTTTGCAGGGTCAGCAGGGTCTGCAGCAGGGTGCCGCTGGCGATGATGGCGGCGGGCAGACCCGTCAGCCCCAGCTGAGCCATGGGGGCACCGAAATGCCGCTCCAGCAGGGCTTCGGAGGCGTTCAGATCAAATTGGCCGGGCTTTCCCTCGTCCACGCAGCAGTTCAGGCGGCGGAACAGGGCATCCTCCAGGGCCTCATCGTCGATGCCCGCGCCGCCCCGGATGACTTCGGAGGGGGCGAAGCGGCCCAATTCCGAAATGGCGGCGGCAATATCGGCGCAAACCGTGGCGAAAAAGGCACCGGTGGATACATCGCAGAAGGCCAGGCCGAATTTCCCCCCCTCGCCGTAGAGGCAGGCCAGATAATTATTCCGGTTTTCGTCCAGCATACAGCTTTCGGTGACGGTGCCGGGGGTGACGATGCGGGTGATGTCCCGCTCCACCAGACCTTTGGTGGTGGCGGGGTCCTGCATCTGCTCGCAGATGGCCACCTTGTAGCCCTTCTGCACCAGCCGGGCGATGTAGGCATCCACGCTGTGGAAGGGCACGCCGCACATGGGGGTCTGCTCCTCCTTGGGCTTGCCCCGGTCCCGGGTGGTCAGAGTCAGGTCCAGCTCCTTGGCGGCGACCCGGGCATCGTCGTTGAACATCTCATAGAAGTCGCCCAGCCGGAAAAACAGGATGCAGTCCTGATTCCGCTCCTTGATTTCATTGTACTGCCGCTGCATGGGGGTCAGTTCGGTATTGGATTTTGCCATGGGCGTGACCTCTTTCTGTGTTATGTAATAAGTAGGATAAATGATTGTTTCGCTTAGGATGCACCCTCAAAAAAACGCATGTCATTGCGAGGCCGAAGGCCGTGGCAATCTCCCGGTGAAATGCCGGAAAAGCAACATATTAGGTGGTTGCAACCAGGTTTATAAGATTTTGCATCCCATCAAATTTCTTTTTTCGTGAGATTGTACCAGGAGATTGCCACGGCCCTTCGGGCCTCGCAATGACATCCTAATCTGATACGCTAAACAATCATTTTTCTTTCCGGTTTCCGGTCAGACTCCATGTTGTGGAGCCGGTGATGGTGATGGTTTGGTAGGTGCCGATGAGGGCATCGTCGCCGCTTAGCCGGACCAGGCGGCCGCCCTCTGTCCGGGCGGTGAGCTGATCGCCGTCTTTGCCGTCCACCAGACAGCGCAGGGCCTTGCCCACATAGGCGGCGTGAATTTCTTCGGAGATCCGGTTCTGGACGGCGCAGAGCTTGTCGAACCGGCGGTTCTTTTCTTCCTTCGGGGTGGGGTCCTCCATGGAGGCCGCCGGGGTGCCGTGCCGGGGGGAGAAAATGAAGGTGAACAGGGCATCATAGCGCACGGCTTCGATGAGGGAGATGGTTTCCTCAAATTCCTCCTCGGTTTCCCCGGGGAAGCCCACGATCACATCGGAGGTCAGCACCAAATCCGGCATGACGGATTTGGCGTATGCCACCGCCGCCAGATATTTCTCCCGGTCGTAGTGCCGGTTCATGGCCTTCAGCACACGGCTGGAGCCGGACTGGAAGGGAAGATGCAATTGCTTTGCGATTTTGGGGTATTTGGCCATGGTGTCGAAGAGCTTCCGGCCTGCGTCCCGGGGGTGGCTGGTCATGAAGCGGATGAGAAAATCTCCCTCCAGCTCTGCAATCATGGAAAGCAAATCGGAAAAATCCACGCCGCAGTCCAAATCCTTGCCATAGGAATTGACGTTTTGCCCCAGAAGGGTGATTTCTTTGATGCCGGCGGCAATCAGGTCTTTGCATTCGGCCAGGATGTCGTCGGGCTTGCGGCTCCGCTCCCGGCCCCGGACGTAGGGGACGATGCAGTAGGTGCAGAAATTATTGCACCCATACATGATGGATACCCAGGCCTTCAGCTTGTTGTCCCGGATCTGGGGGATGCCCTCGGCGATGGAGCCGGGCTCGTCGGCCACATAGAACTGCCGCTTGCCCCGGTAGAGGACATTGCACAGGATTTCCGGGAACTGCCACAGGTGGTGGGTGGAGAACACGCCGTCCACATGGTGGTAGCTGTTTTTGATGCGGTCGGAAACGATGGTCTGTCCTGCCATGCAGCCACACAGGAAGATTTTCTGCCCCGGATGCCGCCGCTTGGTGTGGACCAGGGCGCCCAGGTTGCCGAAAACCCGCTGCTCCGCGTGCTCCCGGATGGCGCAGGTGTTCATCACCACCACGTCGGCCCCCTCGGCTTCGTTGATAATGGAATAGCCGCTCTGGGCCAGGTAGCCCCGGATTTTTTCGGAATCCGCCTCGTTTTGCTGGCAGCCGTAGGTTTCCACATAGGCCTTGGGGACGGTGTCCCGCTGCTGCCAGTAGGCGGCGATTTGGTCGCAATATTCAAACTGCTTTTGCAGCTGTTCATCGGAAATCAGGGTGGTTTTATTGGACATGGATATTCGCTCCCATCATACTATCTCAACTTAAAATGATACCACCATTGTCCGGATTTTTCAAGTGATTATAATTGGGGATCTCTAAAAACTCCTTTTCAGCGAAGCGGCGTATCTTTTGCCGCAACTTTTCGCCCCGAAAATGCCGAAATACATCCAGTATTCCTGGCATTTTCGTGACTTCAATTTGCGACAAAATATCCACCGCCCGCTCGAAAATCAGTTTTTAGAGGTCCCCAATTGTAAATAATTTGTGTTTTCCCTTGAAAATAAATCCCCTCCATGATAGACTGGGCTCATTATGGACCGGCAAATGCCGGAGAAAGAGGAAGCTATGAAGTGTAAACACTGCAAGGCGGAGCTGAAGGCGGGGGCCAAGATTTGCCCTTCCTGCGGCGAGTCTGTGAAGCAGACCATGAATAAAGTGGAAAAGCAGCCGAAGCTCAAAACCTGGCATTGGGCGGTCATCATCACCGTGTCCGTCATCGCAGTACTGGTGGGGGCCATCGCCATTTGGTGGGCGGCTGCGGATGTGGAGAGCTTTTCCGAGGGCATCACCCTGATTAACAATGCTTTTAATGAGCCGGATAATGATGTTTTTTATAAGAAATCCTATACTGTTTCCGATAAAAAGGCAGAAAAATGGCGGGATAAAGTTGTGGCCACTGTGGGCGGGAAAGAGCTGACCAATGGTCAGCTGCAGATTTTTTACTGGCAGAACGTCCGGGATTTCCTGAATAACTACGGCTATTACGCAGTCTATGCGGGCCTGGACTACACCAAGCCCCTGGATGAGCAGACCTGCCCCGAGGTGGACGGCACTTGGCAGCATTTCTTCCTGGACGATGCCCTCAGCGGCTGGCACAATTACCAGGCCATGGCGATTTTGGCCGAGAAGGCCGGCATGGAGCTGGACGACGCACTGCAAAACGATATCGACAATATGCGTAATACCCTGACCCAGTCCGCCATTCAGGGAGGGTACGCCAGCATCGACGCCATGCTGAAGTCCGATATGGGCGCAGGCTGCACCTATGAGGACTATCAGTCCTATATGCAGATTTATTATATGGGCTATATGTACTTCGAAAAGATGTACGCCGAGGCCGAGGGAAAAATTACGGATGAAATGATTCAGTCCTGGTTTGACGAGAATCAATCCAGCCTGGCGGAAAGCAAAATCACCAAGGATTCCGGTGACTATTACGATGTGCGCCACCTCCTGATTTTGGTTGAGGGCGGCACAAAGGACGACAAGGGCAACACGGTTTACACCGATGCCCAGTGGGAAGCCTGCCGCCAGGAGGCTCAGAAGATTTACGACGAATGGCTGGCCGGGGACAGAACCGAGGCAACCTTTGCGGCTCTGGCGAACAAGCATTCCGAAGACAACGGCTCCAATACCAACGGCGGCCTTTATGATAATTTGACCGCTGATTTGAAGGATACTGCCAATCTGGACGAGAATTTTGTGGCCTGGTATACCGATGACGACCGCAAGGCCGGGGACCACGCCCTGATTAAGACCCAGTACGGCTACCATGTAATGTACTTCGTGGATGCGCAGCCCCAATGGGAGAGCGCCTCCCGGGAGGGCATCATGAAGGAGAAGTCCGCTGAGATTGTGAACAACGCCATCAAGCAGTTCCCCATTTCTGTGGAGTACAAAAAAATCGTCCTTGGCACCGTGAATTTGGACAAGAGCAAATAAAAGCGGACCTCAAAAAAACGATATCATTGCGAGAAGGCCTTGGGCCGACGTGGCAATCCGTTCTTCAAAAGGAAACGGATTCCCACGGTCGCCTTACTCCCTCGGAATGACAGACTACTTTTTGACACGCTGAAAAAACACATCGGCTGACCCCTTTCGGGGCCAGCCGATGTGTTTTTTTGTTTAAGAATTGAATAGTGCCGAAGTGGCAGTAGGAACATGGTAGCACAGGTAGTTGGCCATGGCGCTGCCATCTTCCACCACATAGCCGCCTTGCTGCTCGCAGCCTGCTATGCCGTCCAGAAACACCGTTCTGCCGCCGAGATTAACGCCGCAATTACCGTCTGCGAAGGTCTTGACGTTTTTTGCACAGCCGCCGGAGGCAATATTCGTGCAAAGGGAGAAGCGCTCGAAAGCAATATCCGGTTTGGAATAAGACTTTTTCATTTGCGTCCTCCTTAGCTGAAGTAAGTTTTGGCGCAGCTGCCATAGACGGCCATGGCCTTGGCCAGCGCCTGCATTGCGGAGCCGTCCTTGGCTGCGATGTTCTTGCAGTAGGCTGCCAGGCTGTAGGCCCGAATGCCGGTGCAGTACTGAACACCATCCACCTGGTAAACCATGGCGATGAACACGCTGTCCTCGATTTCTTTGGCTGCGATGCCGCTGATTGCTCCGAACAGCTCGCCTTCACCCGACATGATTATGGAGCCGGTGGCATTTTCAGCCGTCAAAACATCTGCTGCGTTGTAATCGGCAAGCCGCCAGTAGTACATGGTGACGGTGGCATCTACTGCGACAGATGCGTAGTAGTTAATGGCGAATGCACCCTCCAGGGATACGCTGGTTCCGAAGTTCGCGAAGCCACCGGTGGCCACGAAGCTGCCAACCTTGCTGCTGTCGGCAGGGAAGGGGCTGGCAATGCGATTGGCATCGTAGGCAGGTGCCAGGGCTTTCTGCTCGTCGGTCAGGAAGCTGTTCATCAGATTCTCGGTGTTGTAGCCGAAGTACTTCTGGGCTTCGGCACCGTAGTTCACCAGAGCCACTACCAGAGCCTTGCTCTCAGCGGAAGCGGATTCCTTGTTCAGAATGTTCTTGGCGTAGGTGGCGGCGCTGTAACCAGCCACGTTGGAGTAGGCATAGCTGCCGTCGGACAGCTTGGCGTAAATCTTGAAGTAGAGGATGTCGCCCATCTTTTTGGCGGGGATGCCGCCCGTGCTGACCATGTACTCCACACCGTTGGTGACGAAGCCGGGAATCACTTCCACAGCGTCGTCCATGGTGCCGTCCTCCAGCCGCTGGCTGAAGAGAATCAGGCCCATTTCAACGATGTCCGAAGGATTGTCCACGGTGTAGTAAACATTGTACTGTACCTCATCCTCCAGGGACAGGCTGGCATCGGTGGGGGTAATGGTGGGAAGGGTCACATCATTCAGCACTGCCATGGCCATGTTCAGGGTATTGGGATTGGAGAAGAGGGCCTCATCGGCCATCAAATCGATGGCCTGCGTGGGCTGCTCCCGATAAGTAATCTTGAAATTGGTGATAGACAGGGTGGCTTCACCGGTGTTGCGAATCAGCACATTGGCATTACCCAGGACGGTGATGTCATAGTACAGGTCGGTGGCGCTCGCGATATCCTTGTCCAGGATTATCTTACCGTTGTCGTCCAGGTTGATGATTTGCACATGAGCGGTGCCGCCGACACTCTTCATGGACAGGTGGATTTCATCCACAACCTCCGCAAAGGGTTTGAACGTACCATTTTCCATGGCCTGGCCTTTCTCAACGCTCAGCGCATTGAGCTTGAAGGCCACGGCCTGCTTGTTACTCAGATAGACCTCGTTATTGGGACCGTAGCTTGCGTAATCTGCAATGGCTGCCTTGCCGATGGTGCCGATGCCATCGATGAACACCGCGCCGGGGGTGGTGCCGTCGGCACCGAAGTCCTTGGCGAAGATGAGCATATTCCGCAGCTCCTGGTAGCTGGGCCAGCCCTCGCCGTCGCCGGTGTAAGCACCCTGGATGATGGCATTGCCGGTGCCATTGTTAGCAGGATTGTAGATTCGGATGGCATCCAGATAGAAGTCGTAGCTGTTGTTGCCATATTGGCCGTGGTCGAACAGGTTGCCATAGCCCACAAAAATCTCGACTGCGTACTTGCCGTAGTCCAAATCCTCCAGTTTCATGACGGGGATTTGGTACAGGGCATTGGGGTCGTTTTCGCAAATCTCCCACTGACCGTCGGCATTCTGCTTGTAGCCGTAGTAGGTATCCACCATCAGGTAGCGGTCCTGCACGGTATCATCATCCAACCGGTCCACAGTAACCATGATGGTGCCGGTGGTGTTGCTGGTAAGGCTGATGATATCGAAGCCGGTGCCCCAGAAGGTGAAGGTGGCAGTGGCAGTTTTTCGGGAGATGACATTCCCTGCTGCGTCGGTATCCTCATAGACGTTGACCATCATAGCGGTAGCCATGGAGTACTGAGCCATGTTGACGTACTGACTATCATAGCCGTAGAGGTTGCCGGTACCCACGCGGTCGGTGCTCTGGAGCTTACTCAGGGCGTCCTTGGCGTTGCTGTCGGTGGGAGTCCAGCCGGCATCGACACCGTTGGTGGAGCTGATATCGAACTCCACAAAGTTATCCTCATAGTAGATTGTGGTGGCGGGGATGATGGTCACCATGCCATAGTAGTGGCCGGCCTGGTCACCCACGGTGTACTCTACGACATAGTAGAAGGTTTCGTGGGTGTTCATCTGCATACCCATGGCCTTGGTCAGGGTGTAGCGGACAGAACCATCAGTGATATCGTGATCCGCATCCTTCATCTGCAGATTGCCGAAGGCACCATTGGCCGTGGAGGAGAAGGCATTCGGCATGGTGACAGGCTCTTCACGGAGGATGCCGACCAGCTTGCTGTTGGCCGCCAGCAGGGTATCGTTGTCCAGCAGATTGATTTCCACGCTGAGACCAAAGTCAATGACAACCTTATCCTCCACCAGGGTGCCGGTGTGGATTGTGAACTCGATGCTGTCGGCGGTGCCAAGGTGCTTTGCCACATCTTCGTCATCATTGTGGTTAATGTCATCGCCACAGGCGTCCCACTTGAAGAGGACTACACCCATAATATCCGTGGTGGTATTATCGGGATTGATGCAGGTGATGGTGACCTGGACATTGGTTTCCGCCATAATCTGCGTGGGTGCATCGTAGGTCAAAGTCAGGGTAGGCTCGGTATTGGGGTCGGTAGCATCCCCCTGCTCTCTGGTAATGATATCCACCCAAATGGGACCGGAAGTGAAGTTCTCCTTAGACACATTAGGCTTGTAACCCACGGGAACGGTGGTATCGTGGAAGGTGAACTCCGGTACCAGAATGTTGACATGGCTGGTTCCGGTTTTGGTGGAGCTTTCGCCGGTCTGCTTATTGACCAGCGTGACAGAGAAGGGGTAATCGCCCGGCTTGGTGTTGCTGATTTCGTCAGCGAAGGATGTTGAGTCAATCACCGTGGTTACATTGCCATCGGCACCGGTTTCGGTGTGCTTGGTCCAATCGATGGTGACGTAGTCATCCATCCAGTCCGCCGCGGGCTTGAAGCCCTCGGGCGTAATCTGTACATCCACACCGCCGGCGGTGACCTTCAGCAGATCCGTCAGATCCAGTTGATCACCATTGTTGCCGTCGAAGGTATGCAGGCCCCCAAAGTAAATGGTCTTGTCCTCGGTTTTCAGCTGAATCTGAACATCTATGGGAACATTGACCTCGGGCACCGGGAAGATTTCCACGGGAACATCGGAGTCAGGGGGGTACAGACCGGTGGTCACATCGTTGGTGGCCACATTGTCACCGCCCCAGAAGCCGTCCTTGGTTTTCACATCCACTTCCAGAACCAGCTTCTTGCCGTAATACTTGGTGTTGATGACGTTGCCGTTGGCATCCTTCAATTCTCTCGGCAGGTCGGAAACGTATTCCTCGGCATAGTCGAAGCCGGTTACGGCGACCTTATTAACGTCACTGCCGGGAATTTCGGAAACGGTCACCTTCACGGAGTTAATCAGTTCCTTGTCGTACCAATCGCCGGAGCCCTCACCCTTGTATGCCTGGGTATAGACATGGACTTCCGCTTCATCACTATGGTTTTTGATGAACTCGAAGTATTCCGTCAGAACTTCCACCAGAATGGCGGTATCGTCCAGTGTAACTTCTGTGGTGGTGAACTGGTTGGTAATACTGCCGAAGGCCAAATCCAGATCGCCGAATGCGTTGACCTCCTTGGTGTACTTCGGTGCGCCGGTAATGGCCGCACCGGGAGTAGCAAAGCCGGTAGCATTGGGATAATCAGAGGAAGAATAATTCAGGAAATGCCGGTCACCATCACCCATGGTGGCGGTACTGATGGAGTAAACCTTTGCGCCAAGGGTCTGCTTGGTGTACTGGGCTTTCTTAACCACCTCATCATAAATCTGGGTAGCGGTGGTGGACGGGTTGCCCTCTTCCTCGCCAATCAGGACATTGGGGATACCATCCGTAAACAGGACCACAATCCGATCACGCTTGGATGCATCCACCTTGTTGGCCTCCAGCACCTCGTTGGCCAGCTGCAAACCGGCTGCGGGACAGGTGTAGGAGTCGTTGGTATGGATGGCATCAATTAGTGTCAGCAGTTCCTCGTATTCCTGATCCACCGCCACGCTCTTCATGGACTTTACATACAGTTCATTCCGGCGTGCCTGTGTGGTATTGACATGGTGAAGCGCATCGTAAGACTTGAAATCAGTCTCATCACCGCCCACGTAGACCCGGGTGCCGTCGGTAGTGGATCCTGCAAAGCCCACAATGGACACGCTGTGGGCCACATCGGACTCCCGCAGTTCCTTGACGAAGGACAGTACGGATTCGTACAGCATTGCATACTGGGTCTTGTAGAAGACCAGCTGCTCGGGCAATTCATCATAGCTCCAATCCTGCTCCATGGTATGTTCCGTCCAGCCGGTTTTATTAACGATACTTTCCGTGGTGGGAACACTGTAGCCCCTCCACTTTGCCGTGGTGGGATTGTATTCCATGACGAACCAGCCCAGGTATTTGGCGCTTTGTGCCACATAGTAGCCCATCCGCTGACCCTTAGCCGGATCAAGCTGATCTTTGGTCAATTGTCCCTTGTCGGTCTTGTACTGTTCACCATAGAGCGTGCCGCTCTTCAGAACTTTTGTTGCACCAACGGGGGTACGCATCGATCCGGAGTGGTCCAGAACCAGGACGATGTCCGCAGGCTTGGTGGCCACCATTTCCTTGACCTTGCCGGTGGCGTAAGCCTCCAGGGTCAGGCGGAACTTGGTATTGGTGTTGTCCAAAGGCGTAGCGGTCTTATTGGTAATCAAACCGTTGGCATCATTCTCGATGGAGGACACATGGATCCAGAAGTCCACCTGATTCTCATCGGCCTTGTGGGTGGGAATGGTTGCCTCATCGTGCAGGGTGCTGGAGCAGGGAGTCCACTCGAAATAGGCCACGGAGTTGATGACCTCGCCATCCCGATACACGGTGACATCCAGCGCAGTATCCTCGGTGAAGCTACCCTCGCGGGAATAAGTCAAATCCAGCGTGGGCTCGGTACCCAGGGTGACGGTGTTGCTGATATCCGTGAGCTTACCGTTGGAATCGTAGGGGCTGACCATGTCTACCCATTTGATGAGATTGTCGCCCAGGTAGTTGGTGGCGTTGTAGTATTCCGCATCTGTGTGCTTACCGGAGAGAATCATGGAGTCCATGAAGGTCAGCACGGGCACCAGGACGCTGACTTTGCCCACGGCGGTAGCGGTGTAACCCTCAGTGGGAACAACCTCGCCAACGGAGGCGACCTCTGTTTCCTTGGGGGTAGCCACAACGCCAAAGCTGTAAGCGTTTACCTCCTTGCCGGAAACCGGTGTCTGGCTATTGGAGAAGTCCGCAGACCAGTTCAGCTCAGCATAGTCATCCATCCATTCCTCGGCGGGAGTCAGGGTCTGTGCATCGATTGCGATGCCGCCGAGCGTGATGGACTTCAGCAAATCTTTGCCGGTGATGCCGCTTTGACCATAGTAAACCACCTGGTCCAGCGCCTCAATCACAGGCTTCACCGGCACATTCACATGGGGCACCGGGAATACGCTGACCACCGTCTCCTCGGAGCCGGTTACATCATAAATCGCGGTATCGTCCTTGTTGGTGGGCACATTGTTGCCGCCCCAGAAGCCTTCGCGGACTTTTACGGGGATTTTCACAATGAGCTTGCTGCCGTAGTAGTCGGCGCCGTCCTTCTGGCGGGGAGTGATGGAGAAGCACTCGGTGTGGTAATCGTAGCCGGTGATATTCACAATATCATACCGGTTGCTACTGGGATTGGTCTTGCCCAGCTGGATTCCGGCGGTGCTCAGAGGAATCCACTGATTCTGGGGTACCACAGAGCCGTCGGCATTGAAGGCCGCGGTATAGACCTTGATGCCGGCCTTGATTTCATCCGGAGTGTTCCCGATGAATGCCATATAGTCTGACAGCACATCCCGCAGGACATCCTCCTGATCCAGCTCCACCGTCGGTGTCGTGGTGGACTCCATAACGAAGGTGAAGGCCTCCAGCGTCAGCAGGAAGTTCTCCTCCTGGGTCTCGACCTTCTTGTCAACGTTCATGCTGTCGCCCCAGAAGAACTCGGGAGAAATGGTATCCACTATCTCGTCGTGCCCTCTGTAGTTCACATAGTAGAGCTTGGCACTCTCGTTGGTGGGATAGACACCAATCTCGGGAATCTGGGCAGGATCTTCGGAATCAGAACCGGTCAGCACCACGGGGTAGTCCAGCACCAGCTCCGTGACACCGATATTGCCCACCTTCCAGTAGAAGGTCTCCGGAGCCAGCTCGAAGTCCACCACCTTATCGCCATCAGTGTCCAGCCAAACCGTCTGATCCACATTGGTATTGTACCAGAAATTTTTCGCCG
This sequence comes from Oscillospiraceae bacterium, assembly GCA_017457285.1. Lineage (GTDB taxonomy): Bacteria > Bacillota > Clostridia > Oscillospirales > Oscillospiraceae > Faecousia. Next base: position 25,479 of record JAFTHT010000051.1, read on the forward strand.
CAATCAGGCCGTTGTCCTGCCAGATATCGGGGTACTCCACCACGGTCAATTCATTGCCGTTGGCATCGGTGGAAACCGTGGCCCTGAACACTGCGCTGGACTTGGCAATGCCGTTACCAGCGAAGGTGACACGCTCCATGACGATGGGATCGCCGACACGCTCGTGGGCGTTGTTCAGGGTGTACTCCCGCACCTCAATGGCAGGCTCCATGTTCTTGATGATGGTGGTTTGCAGATCGTAATCCTCGCCCAGCGTATCCACGAAGTAGCCGTCGGTGGCAGCGTGGGCCACGGAGGAAGCAATCGACGCAAAGACCTTGCTCAAATCCTCGCCGGAGTAGGCCGCATAAGCGAAGCTGGGGCCGCTGGAGATGTTCTCCAGAACCTGTACCGTGTCCTCGTTGGAAATCAGCACCGTATCGCCGATGGACATGGCCAGCGTGTAAATCGGGATATCCAGACCCCGGAAGCCGCCCATGTAGTCCTTCCCGTTCCAAGCCGCGCCGGAACCGTCGGAATAGTAGTTACGAATGGTGCCGTTGTAGCCGTCGTAGCTTTCATCGTGGGCATACTTGTTAATCACAGGGTAGAGCTTGTCCGTATCACCCTTGATTGCCTCGGCCCACCAGTTCTTGCCCTCGGCATTATAGAAATAGCTGTAGGGGCTGAGGGTCGCCCACTCGTAGCCGTCCTGGATTGTGGTGACCTCTGCAAAAATCTCCTTGATCATGTCCTGCAGGTCATACTCGACCCCGTCCACAACCACAAAACCCAGAGAGTCGCCACCCTCTTTGTCATCGACCCGGTCCGCGCTGCGGTAGGCCATTTGGATGATATCCAGCTGCGTAATCTCCCGGCCCAACAGCGCTTCGACGGATGCATACAGGTCCGTTGCGTCGGGATCATACAGGAAGCGGCTCGGGTTTTTGGTTGTGGGATATCTCAGGGTCAGCGCACCCGGCTGTTGCTGTTTGGCAATCTCCAGCAGTGCCTGATCCGCCGCGGTAATCTGTTCCTGGGTCGCGTTCTTCACGTCGATGACGACACCGTTGGCGTCGCAAATTCGTTGGAAACTCAATGTATCCAGCAGGATGCCGTTTCGGGCCATGACGGAGTAAAAAGAGTTACAAGTTTGGAGGTCATTTTCCAGGAAGAAATATGCCTCCGCGCCATTGTCCATTGCGGTCCAGGCCAGCCAGCCCACATCATCTTCTACCGTATTCTTGGCATTTCCGGGATAGGTGGCATCCTTCGGATAACCCCGAACGGCACTGTTCTTTTCGTACTTGGCAGTACCGTCGGCATTGACCACACCGGAGTTGACCAATCGGGTCTCCGCATCGTCGGAGCGATAGAACAGCGCATCCGGATTCGCCAGGGAATGCTGCTTCGTTTTCAGGATCTCAAGCATCAGCGCCTCCAGCTGTGTCAGCTTGGAAGGCTTGTTGTCTTTGTTGAAGGCAGCGCTTTGGAACTTGTTCGGATCAATTGCGCCGGTAAACCAGTCCGGCCAGGCGTTGGTGATGGTACGGCCGGAGAAATAGTTATACTGCATGGGGGCGCCGTCGGACATGAACACCGCGACCACTTCACGGTTGCGGCCCTGATTGATGTTATCCTGCTGAATCGCGTAGCCCAGCCGATACATATACTCCATGCCCCAGTCGTAGTTGGTGCCATAGAGGTAGCCCTCGCCCTGCTTGAAGCCATCAATCAGAGCTTCCCATTCCTCATAGGTCCGGTCTTTCACGGAAACGAAGGCATCCGCGTCCACCCGGGTGCTGCCGGTGTATACGTTGGGTTCCAGACTGCCCATATACTGGTCGTGGACCTTGTTCCACTTGGTGATGGTGTCCGTCCAGGGCTGGTCACGGTTCATATTGTAGTTTTTCTTCTGCTCCGCTGTCAGCTGATCGAAGGTGGCCTGGTCGATTATGTGCGGCAGCGTAGAATCCTTTACGGTGGAGTGGCGGTAGTAGGTTGCCACGTTATAGTCCGTGTACACATAGTTCAGGTGGTTATAGTACTCATAGAAACTACCGAACTTGGTGTCTGCGTCGTTCCAGTCCGTACCGTTGGTCACGTCAAAGAAGGACATCTCCCGGATGCTCTCATCCGCCACCGCGTCATCGAACATGAAGTGGTCCAAATCGCCGAAATCGGAAATCGCGATTCGGAATTCGATGTCGCTGGCCTGCAGCGTCTTAATCAGTTCCTTCATGGAAGCCTTCAGCTCCGACAGGCGGCTGTCGGGGTCCTGGTTACTGATTGCGTAAGACATGGAGCCGGACATATCCAGCGTGATAATCATATCCACGCCCTCGGTCACCGGCACACCGGTTGCAGACAGCTGGATATTGGCGATACCGGAAGTGGAGAAGCCGGCACCGCCGGCTGTGCCGGTCTTATTCACCAGCACGGAGCCGGGCTGGGGATAGCTGGGCTGATCCAGCTCTTCAATCGTCTGCACCGTCAGCTTGAAGTCATCGCTGACCACCATGCCGGCATAGCGCAGCGTCAGGCCGTCGTACACCGTGCCGGGCTCCACAGCGGTCTGCACCAGCGTGCCTTCCACGCCGGCGCTGACAGCACTGCCACCCGGGGCGGTGACGGTGGTATCAGCATCATAAGTCAGCATACCCACATTGACGGACACTTCCCGCCGCTCATAGCCGTCCGCGGTGTCCACCACAACGGTCATGGTGCGGTCGGTGACGATGCCGTCGTCAGTGCGGCTTTCGAACACATTGCCGGTGATGGAGGAACCCGCTGCCGCCAGGCCCTCGGAAACCACCTCATGATTGACCAGCAACTCCTTGCGAACGTTCAGTGTCAGGGTCGTAATCTCGGTATCGGTGCCGTCATCGTTGCGGTACTTCACCAAAATTCTGGAAGAACCGGCAGTGTCGGTGGAGAAATCACCATCGAGCCAGTAGTAGCCGGTCTTGGGGGTGGTACCACTGCAAGGAATCTCGATATCCCGGCGATAGGTATCCTTTACAGTCAACTGATAGTTAATCGACCCAATCAGTTCCTCCGAATCCATCCCCACGATGGTATCGAAGGTCCGCGGGCCATCACAGCCCACATGTCCGGGTGTCGAGGTGACATAGTACTTATAAAGACGCAGCTTCAGATTATCCAGATCCGCTTCTGCGGCGGAAACGGAGGTATAAGTCTTTTGAATCCAGTTGCCCTCGTTATCCACCGTCAGGAAACGGAAGTCATTGCTGCCGTCGCTGTAATAGATTATACAGGTATCGCAGCCTTCGATTATGCCGTCCCCATCCACATCCGTGGTGGCGTTATTGGCGAAGAACTCGATACGGGTGTTATAGCTGGGGTCCTGAGAGCCCTGTCTAATCAGACCGGCATTGCCCGGGACAAGGAACCGCCAGGCGGTATCCCCATTCGCGGGGTCGGTGTACCAGTAGACTTCCTCGGAGGACAGCCCCTTCATCCAATAGGAACGATAGATGTATTCCTCTGCGTTGCCGCCGAATTTGGGGGAATAACCACTATGCTTCACCTGATCGCTGTCGGCGTACTTATCAAAGATATCGTCCAGCGTGAACTCCCACAGAATTGCGTCACGCATATACGGGATAAAATAGAGCTTGTCATCGTAGGTCTTGCCGCTGGCGTATCTGAAATACAGGTCAAACGTTCCGGCATCCACGCCCGGACGGGTGCCTGCGGTCAAAGAGCCGGGTCTGGCCGGGTCCTCAGTTCCGGTAAGAGGCGAGTAGCTCAGAACCAGATTGGTCTTGTCGTGGACGATGATGTACTTTTCGCCGGAAATCAGCAGATCATTCGTCACTTCGTTAGAACTCAACTCCACGGCGTCACCACGGATGGTCAGGCTGGTGACGGGGACCTTCTCGACGGAAGCCACATCAGATCCAATCACATTGGAAAACAGCGTCCATCCCTCATAGGCAAAGTTGGGGGCCGCCTTGGTATACACGGAGTAGCCGGTGGGATCTTCCGTATCCCGGGCCATGCCCAGCGCCGTCGCCTCGGCAAAGGCCTTGTTCTCACCGAACACGATTACGGCAGTTTCGTTGCCCTCCCAGTAGGTCTTGTGGGCAGCAGTGGTGTTGAAGTACAGATCCTCCTTACCATCCCCGTCCGCATCCTGCTCCTGCATCTCCAGGAAGAGGTTGCGAAGGTTGGGGCGGTAGGTGCCGGCCGCATCCTTGGTGGTATAGTCCCCATCCGGGCCATAGATGGCCTGCTTATGCTGGGTGTACAGGAAGATATCCGCACCGGACATGGCCACCAGCTCCGGGTGAGCGTCATGGCCGTGGTGGGGAACCATCATGATATCGGTGGCCAGCACAGAAGGATTATATGTATCAATTATAATCTGGTCGGCCAGATTGGTATCGGCATAGAGGACTGTATCATAATCCCGGTCCGCGCCGGTCAGCTCCTTGGGGAAGGTGATTTTCACCACCGTGGAGGTGTCGTTGAAGTCGAACTTCCCGCCATCGGGGTATTCCTTCAGATCCTGCAGGAAATCCCGGTAGGTGCCGCCCTCACGGAGCTTGCTGGATACTTTGCCCGTTTTCAGCTTGTTGTTGGCATCCGGCAGGAACCGGTCCTCCTGGGTGTAGATTACATCGAACGTAATCCCGCAGATGTCGAACTTATCGCCGGTGTGGGGCTTGTAGTACTTGACCTCGGGGAAATAGGCCTTGACCATTCGCATCACGGGAGTCATGTCCCGGGTGGAACCGGTCATCTCGTCGTCCAGACTGTACATCACGTTCTTGATGTCAATCTGGTCGTGATACTTGTCAAAGAACCGGGGGATGCCCTCAAAATGGTCCGAGTGGGCATGGGAGATGAACCAGGTGTTGATGACCACCTTTTCTCCCTCGGTCTTGCCGGTCACTTTCCGGCAGAAGTCCATGAAATCCGCACAGACCTCATCGCTCCACTGCTGCAGATCGCCGCCGTCGTTGATGAACAGGCTGTTGTCCGGCATCCGGATTACAATCATCGCGCCGCAGTTACGCATCTTCAGGTCGTACTCTGTCTTGGTGCTGGTGGTGTCGTAGCCGTGGGGCGCCATGGACAGGCCATACATGGTCATCATGACCTCAGCCGTCTCATTGGTGGCGCTTTCATACACGAAGCCACCGGAGAAGTACTTGACGATATCCTCGGCGGTATCGGCAACAATCTTCACCTCCTGATAATCGGGGGTGTAGTAGACCGTCAGCACATAGTCCCCCTTGGGCGACAGCCAACGGGTGGAGATGTTATTCTGCCCCGCTTGCAAAGCAGGCAGCGTATTTTCTGCCATTTTGGTGAACTGGTTCTCTGCCAGTTTGGTCAGGTAGGCGTTGAATTGCTCCAGAGTCGTTTCTCTGACCATGCGGAAATAGCTCTTGGCATTATCCTGCGTCAGGCCGTTGCCGCATTCAGTCACCAGTTCCTCCGAAACCAATCCACCATCATAGGCCGGGATGTCCGTAGGAACCGCAGGCACCCATTTCTTCTCCTCGGAATCGGATTGCGCTGTGAATTGTTGGGTTTCGGTGTCGCGTTGTTCTGCTGCGAATGCCAGCCCGGTCAGGTTGGGCAGCAGCATCGCAAAGCACAGCAGCAACGCCAGAAACCGTTTGATTGCGCTGTTTTTCATGATAGTGTCCTCCGTGCAATGGGATTTTCTTACAAGTTGTCTTTCGTAAGGCAACAAATATACACCGTAAATATAACATGACACCCCCTTAAAATCAAGCAAAGTCCTCCTGTCTTTGCCTAAAAAGGCATATTGTACAAAAAATCAGATGGACGCTTGTGGATTGTGCCGTTTTTGTACTATGTACTGGGGTTTTCCTCTTATTTCCTTTGAAAAATATTCTAATAATGGTATAATGAAAAGGGTCTGGTCACCGCACCCACATATTGTAATCAACTATATTTATTATAGAAGGGAGGATTTGATACATCGCCTGTGGCCCCAATAGCTGTTTACACCGGCGTATGTATCATACAACATCATGAAACAAGTACCCATAAAATCCAGAATCATCAGTTTACTCCTGTGCGCTGCCCTGGTTTTGGGACTGGTGCCCGTCCTGAGCCGGTCAAACCCCGTTCACGCCGCCACCGAATCCCAGAACAATATCGTGGCCCGGGCCGATTACTTCTACAACATCACCTGGACCTGTAAGCAGGATGTCTACGGCTGGAACTACAACACCCTGTTCTCTGCCGGCACTACATACCGCATTCCTTACGGTCAACCCATCTATTCCGGTGCATATATTGGCTACTATGTGGAAATTGACGACTTCCTCACCGCCGCCAATACCGCCGGAAGCGTCTTCTATACCTCCCGTTCCACTTACGACACTACCTCCTCCGTCTACTACGCCACCGACTGCTCCGCCTTTGTTTCCTGGTGCTGGGGCGTGGACCGGAAGACCACCTACTCCATCCCTCAGATTTCCACTTACATCGGAATGGCCACCGCTGCCAATACTTCCCTGCTGCAGCTGGGTGACTGCCTCAACTCCAATGATGTGGGCCACGTGGTGCTGGTTACGGATCTGATCTACAATTCCTCCGGCACCCTGACCTCCATTGAGATCACCGAGCAGACACCTCCCCAGATGAAGCGCTCCTACTGGACTCCTTCGGAGCTGGGCAGCTATTATGGCACCTACTACGGCATCTACCGCTACTCTGGCACCGTCCCTGCCGCCCCCGATGGCTCTACCAACAGCGGCTCCAGCTCCGGCAGTATCACCAGTAAATACTATCCTGCCTGTGATTCCTCTCAGACCAGCCTGATTCCCGCTATGGCCTCCATTGGCGTCACCCTGGACTGGGATTTGCAGACCAAGATTGCTGAGGCTAACGGCATTACTGATTTTTCCGGCACTGCCGAGCAGAACACCACTCTGCTGAATCTGCTGAAGGCCGGCAAGCTCCTGAATCCCAATTATGTGCCTGTTACTTATTACCCCGCCTGCTCCTCCTCTGCCACCACCTTCTATGGTGGTATGTCCGAAATCGGTGTCACCTGTGACTGGGATTTGCATACCAGAATCGCGCAGGCCAACGGTATCACCGACTTCTCCGGCACCGCCGAGCAGAACGAAAGCCTGCTGGCACTGCTGAAAGCCGGCAAGCTGATTAACCCCGATGCTTCGGGTGACACCGGCAGTACCGGAGGTTCCGGCTCCTCCGGTACCGTTACCAGTGGCTCCAACGGCTATGAACGGGGCTACACCGGCGGTATGGCCGGCACCGGCGAATACAAAGCCTTCGGCCTGGACGTATCCAGCTGGCAAGGCAGTGACCTGAGCTTTACCCGGATTAAAAACGCCGGCTACGACTACGTCATTCTCCGGGCCGGTACCAGCAATGGCAAGGACGAATGCTTCGAAACCTACTACACCAACGCAAAAGCCGCCGGTCTGGATGTTGGCGCATATTACTATACTTATGCCACCAGCGTCTCCGCCGTACAATCGGATATGGAAGATTTCCTCTCCTATATCAGCGGCAAAACCTTCGAATACCCCATTTATTTCGACTATGAATCCAGCGATCAGCAGGCGCTCAGCGCCTCCGTCAACCAGCAGATTTGCCTGACCGCCATGGACATGCTGGCGGCGGAGGGGTATCTGGTGGGTATGTACACCGGTAAATATTTCTCCACCCTTCTCCCCATAGACACCATTTGCGCCAAATATGAGATTTGGATCGCTCACTATCTGGCAGTAGGCGACGGCAGCTATGACGGCACCAACGACTACACCACCTACGGCCCCACCTACTCCACCCAGTATGGTATGTACCAGTTCACCGACTCCGTGTGGATCAATGGCTACGGCCCCTACGACGGCGACGTTTGCTACAAAGACTACCCCTCCATCGTCAAGACCTACGGCTTCAACGGCTATGAAGCCGAAATTCAGGAAGAATCCTACATTGATAAGAACTGCACCTTCTATCCCTCCCACGGTCAGCTGAAGGTCACCACTGCCACCACCGTCAAGTCCGAACCCCGCAGCGCCTCCGACGATTTGGAAACCGCAGCCCTGGACGCGAAATACGTGGCCAACGGTCTGTACATCAATGGCGGCGGCAACCTGTGGTATCGGGTCACCACTGCCTCCGGCGCTACCGGCTATATCTACTCCGGTCGGGTGGAGTATGTGAAATCCCTTTATACCGATGTTACCATCACCGGCCATGGCCTTCCCAGCAATCATGTGGTTGGCAACGTATTCTCCGTCAATGGCACCGTCAGCTCCACCTACAATACGCTGGACAAGGTAGGTGTCCACATCTATTCCGGCACGGATATCAGCGCCAGCCCCCTTACCGGTGGCTCGGCCTCTGCCAGCAATAATAAATACAGCCTCTCCGGCAGTACCATCGACGATGCAACTTCCTTTGGCGATTTGGCCATCGGAACCCACACCTACCTGATTACCGCCGAATGCAGCAGCTACTACGCTGCCACCACCAAGGAACTGGGTACCGTCAAGCAAACCGTCAACCTGGTGAAGCACCCCTTTAAGGTAATTTCCGCATCCACCAGCACAAGTGACTATTTTGCCAATTGTACCTTCTACCCCTCCCACTGCACGTTTACCACTATCCAGGATACCGGCATTTTCAGCGAACCCCGTACCGAAAAGACCGGCAATACCTCTATGACCCTGGAAGCCGCTCCCAATGGCACTACCTATACCTCCACCGGCCTCTACCTCAACTCCGGCGGCAATATCTTCTATCGGGTCAAAACTGCCGATGGTTTGGATGGTTACATCTATTCCGGATATACGGAATTCGGCAAAAAAGTTTACTCCGATATCAAGATTAGCGGCTATACGGCGCCCAATGCTCATGTTAAGGGCAACGTTTTCGTTGTCGCAGGTACAATCAAATCCACTTACAACACCCTGGGTACCGCTAAGGTTTCCATCTACTCCGGCTTTGGTACCTCCGGCGAGATTGTGACCGGCGGCTCCGATACCATTACGAATAATAAATATGTGCTTGCAGGCAGCGCCATCGACGATGCCACCTCCTTCGGCGACCTGCCTCTGGGACAGTATACCTACGTCATCCAGGCTACCTACACCAGCTATTATGCCGTATCCGCCAAGGAACTGGGCACCATTACCGGTACCCGGACCATCAAAAAGGCCTATTTCACCGTGGTCAGCAGTGCGGTTGACAGCAGCACCTGCACCCACAGCAATTCTGAAACCGTCATTGAAAAGGCAACCTGTACCGAAACCGGCACGAAGGTGGTTTCCTGCTCCAAGTGCGGTCTGACAGAAAAGGTTACCATCGAAATCGATGAAAGCACCCATGACTACGGCAGTTATGTGGTCACCAAGGAAGCCACCTGTACTGAGGCCGGCTCGAAGAGTAAAACCTGCTCCGGCTGCGGCAAAGTCTATACCAAGGAAATCGCCGCCACCGGCCACAGTTATGGCGAAGCAAGCTGTACAGAAGCTGCAACCTGCACAGTCTGCGGTGCGAGCAGCGGCACTACCCTGGGCCACAGTTACACCAGCGTGGTAACCAAACCGACCTGTGACAGCAGCGGATATACTACCTATACCTGCTCCGTCTGTGGCGACAGCTACAAAGATAACTACGTTTCCGCCGCCGGACACACCTATACCGCCAAGGTCACTGCTCCCGGCTGTACCACCGATGGCTACACCACTTACACCTGTACCACCTGTGGTGACAGTTATAAGGATAGTTATGTTTCCGCCTCTGGCCACAGCTGGACCGAGGCCACTTGCAACACGGCCATGACTTGCGCTACCTGTGGTGCTGTTTCCGGCAATAGTCTGGGACACAGCTACAAGTCTTTGGTCACTGCCCCCGGCTGTACCACCGATGGCTACACCACTTACACCTGTACCATCTGTGGTGACAGTTATAAGGATAGTTATGTTTCCGCCTCTGGCCACAGCTGGTCTGAGGCTACCTGTACCGCACCTATGACCTGCACCGCTTGCGGTAAAACCAACGGTAATGCCCTGGGGCATAGCTACAAATCCGTGGTCACCACCGGCACCTGTCTGACTGATGGCTATACTACCTACACTTGTCTGGTGTGTGGTCACAGCTATAAGGACAATTATGTGACTGCCTCCGGTCATAGTTGGACCGATGCCACCTGTACCGCGCCTATGACCTGCACCGTTTGCGGCAATACCGCCGGTACCGCCCTGGGTCACAGCTATGTGGGCGGCGTTTGCCAAAATTGCGGCGAGGCGGAGCCCTCCACCGTCATCAAGCCCACCATGACCGTCACCGGCACCAGCCTGTCCTTTGAGGATGAGATCTTCTACAATATTTACTATACTGTTGACGATGCATCTTCCGTTGTGGAAATGGGTCTGGTGACCTTCACCGAGAAGCTGGCCGACGGCACCCATGAAAATGCCGTTGACGTTATCCCCGGTTACGTTTCCGGCGGCGGCGAATACATGGTTCACACCAACGGTATCCCCGCCAAGAACATGGGCGAC
>JAFTHT010000052.1 GCA_017457285.1 Oscillospiraceae bacterium
GGCAGGTGCCGCCGACATAACTGTGACCGGTGGCAGGAATCACTTCCTCGTAGCTGTCGCCGCAGTTACCGCAGGTGTAAACCGTCTTGCCGTCAACGGTACAGGTGGCAGCGGTGGTCTTGCTGCTATAGCTGTGGCCCAAAGCGGCGATGGTTTCAGAATAGCTGTCGCCGCAGGTGCCGCAGGTGTAGACGGTCTTGCCGTCAGCGGTACAGGTGGCAGCGGTGGTCTTGCTGCTGTAGCTGTGGCCGGAGGGGAGGATGGTTTCGGTCTTGGTGCCGCCACAGACGGAGCAGGTGTAGGTCTTGGTGCCGGTGCTCTCGCAACCGGCAGCGGTGGTCACCTTGCCGCTGTCGTAGCTATGGCTGACAGCCGCGCCGCAGCTGGTGCAGTAGCCAGCGGTATTGTGGTTGGAGTGGCTGCAGCTCAGGTTTGCCTTGTTCTGGTTGTAGACGGACTCCTCGTGGTAGGTGTCGCCCAGAACCAGAGCGGTAACGGAGAAGGGCTCCACGCCAACGCTGCCGTCGCTGGTGGTCCACAGAACATTGGTGCCGGCCTGCATGCCATGGATACAGGCCTGCCAGCTGCCGTAGGGCACGCCGTAGTCGTAGATATTGACCCACTGGGTGGTATCGGAGCCGTTGAACACCATCACGATACCATCGGAGCACTCGTAGTTGGGGTAGCCGTTCACATAGACCAGCATGGTATTGTCGTTGACGTAGTTGACGGAGGTGTAACCCCAGGCATCAGAGCCGCCGGGGCAGCGCAGGGCCGCGTGGTTCTTACGGAAGGCCACCAGACCGGCGTAGTAATCGTCGGTGCGCTGGGCGTATTCCTTATCCACCAGGTCGGACCAGCGGATCTTGGAAACATAGTCATCGGTGCCGTATCCGTTGTGGTAGCGGTTGCCATCGGCATCCTTCTTCTCTCGCAGCAGCTCATCGCCAGAGTAGAGGAAGGGGATGCCCTGGCTCAGCATCACCATGGCGCTGGACAGGCAGTTCATCCGGGTCATCTGATCCCAGAAAGCGCCGTTACGGCTGAGGATGATCTTATCGGTCAGGCAGTAGTTATCGTGGCAGGACACATAGTTGATGGTCTGGCTGGGGCTGGTGGACCAGCCGTTGGAAGCGCGGAAGCAATTGGCCAAGGCATCGAACTTGTCACCGGCGCCGGTGGCGAAGCCCCAGGAGTTGCCGTTGTCGCCAGCGATGGCGTTACGGATGGTGTCGTTGAAGAAGCCGAAGCTGCCAACCTCCCAGGCATTGCCCTGGGTGGCCAGGTTGTAGCCGTACTGCACAGCGGTGCCGCCGGGAGCCCAGCCCTCGCCGTAGAAGATGACGTAGGGATACTTGGCCTGGACAGTGCGGATGATCTCGTTGATGGTGACGGTATCAATCAGGCCCGCCAGATCGAAGCGGAAGCCGTCGATGTGGTACTCCTCCACCCAGTGCATGATGGAGTCCACGATCATATTCCGGGCCATGACACGCTCGGTGGCGAAGTCGTTGCCGACGCCGGAGCCATTGGACCAGTTGCCCTCACCATAGAAACGGGAGTAGTAGTTGGGAACGATCTTATTGCCGCAGAAGTTACCGCCGTCGAAGGTGTGGTTGTAGACCACGTCCATGACCACGTTGATGCCGTTGGAGTGGAAGGTCTGCACCATCTGCTTGAACTCGGTAATACGGGTGGCACCGTTGTAGGGGTCGGTGGCGTAGCTGCCTTCGACGCAGCTGAAGTTCTTGGGATCGTAGCCCCAGCCGTACTGGGCCCAGTCGGTCAGATGGTACTCGTCCACAGAGTTCATGTCGTAGACGGGCATCAGCTGCACATGGGTGATACCCAGCTCCTTCAGGTGGTCAAGACCGGTGGCACGGCCCTCGTAATTGGTGCCGGCCTGGGTCAGGCCCAGGTACTTGCCTCTCCAGACCTCATTAACGCCGGAGGAGGAATCGATGGTCATTTCACGGATGTGCATCTCGTAAATGATGGCATCGGTGTAGTTCATGCCCTGGTTGGGGCTGACATCATTGTCCCAGCCGGTGGGATTCAGCCGGTCGAAGTCCACGATCATACCACGGTCGCCGTTGGCGCCGCAGCCCTTGGCGTAGGGGTCGGTGGCTTCCACGGTGTAGGTGGGGAAGGTTACATTATAATTATAGTAGACACCGTGGAGGTCGCCGGTGATGGTGACATACCAGATGCCGCTGTCGCCCTGCTTCATCTGCACATACTGCAGCTCGTTGCCGGAGCCCCAGTTGCCGGAGTCGAAGAGCTTCACATGGACATTCAGGGCGGTGGGAGCCCAGACCTTGAAGGTGGTGGAGGTGGAGGAGTAGACCGCGCCCAGATCGTCGCCATGGTAGGTGTACTCGGAGGCGAACTTATCGGTGTAGAAGATATCGTGGGCGTTGTAGCTGATGGAGCAGGTCAGGCCAAAGGCCTTGACCTTGAAGGTGGCCGCCTCGGTCAGGGTCAGGGCGCGGCTCAGGGTCAGGGTGTAGCCGTTGCCATCCATGGCAGCGCTCTTGACGGTAACGCCGGAGGCGTTGCCATCGGCATTCAGGATGGAGAAGGCGGTGGACCAGTCGCTGGAGTAAGGCAGAGTGCTCTTGACCCAGACGGTGCCGGCCTCGTAGTTATACTTGGCGTAGCTGGGCTTGGCGGCCAGGACCACATCCTCGCCCAGGACACGGGAACCGGCCCAGGTATCGGCGTTGACGTAGTAGTGGACAGTACCGGAAATCACGTCGGTCAGGTCCACATACCGGTCGCTGAATTCCTGGCTGGACCAGTCATTCTTGCGGATGATGAAGCCCAGGTTGGAATTGGTGGCGCCGTTGACGGTGTAGGTCGCCATCATGCCCTTGTTCACCGGGTCGGCGGTGAAGCTGGCGGAGCCGGAAGTCTCATTGTCCCAGCACCACACGTCCCAGTTGGTGTAAGTATCGTCGGAGCGATAGTAGTGGATGACCACATCGATCTTACCGGTGTTCTCGGTGGTATCGTCGGAGGGAACCACCACGACGCTGTTGCCGTCGAAGCCGCCCACCATGCCGTTGCCGGGGTCGGCGACCCACTCGCCATCCACCACGAACTTATACTCGTGGACACCGGCGGCCAGGGTCAGGGTGGTGGACCAAACGCCATTGGAGTAGGTCATGGCCTTGGCGGTGGAACTCCAGTCGTTGAAGGAGCCGGCCAGATACACAGAGGTAGCAGAGCCGGTGTAACGGAAGGTGACAGAGGTGCCGTTGATCTCCGGGCTGACCTTCAGGCTGCTCTCGGAGGTAGCCACGGTGCAGTCGTACTTACCGTCGGCATTGGCGGTGGTGCCGGGCTTCACCCACAGCTCCTTGCTGGAGGACAGGGCGGAATAGCTGACGGTGCAGTCGGCAGTCTGGCCACCGTTCCAGTTGTGGAACAGGAAGCCGAGGCTCTCGCCGGATTTGGGGGTATAGGGGACGTTGACGGTGAAGTAGCCGTCCGCATCCTTGTTGACGATAACGCCGGGCCACTCGTAGCCGGTCAGGGCGGTGGCGGTGCCGTTGTCGGACCAGAAGTAGCCCACAACGTCATTCCAGCCCAGGGTGTTCACCAGGTGGATGGTGATGCCGTCGGAGGTGGAGTAACCGCAGACGGTGCATTTGCCGCCGGAAATGGTATGGCCGGTGGCGGCGATGGACTGGGTATAGCTGTCGCCGCAGAGGGAGCAGGTGTAGGTCCGCACACCGGCGGTGGTGCAGGTGGCGGCAGTGGTCACCTTGCTGGTGTAGCTATGCTCACAGGAATTGGTGGTATAGCTCAGGGTCAGGGTGCCGCCGGAGTTGACGGTCAAGGTGAAGTAGACCTCCACGTTGCCGGGGACGAACATCTTCTCGGTAGTGCCGGTGGACACATCGTAGAAGGTGCCGCTGGTGGTCTGGATGTAGGACTTGGCCATGTACCAGTTGGCGTTATTGGTGGTCTTGACGGCCACATAGCTATCCTCGGTGAAGGTGGCGGTGAGCTTGCCGTCCACAAACTTGTAGGAGCCCATGTTGGCCTCGTCCTCTTCACAGGCGTAGTTGGCGCCGTTGATGAAGCCGAAGAGGTAGTAGTCCTTGGTGGTGGAATAGGTGCCCCAGCTGGCGGTGTCGTCGTTCCATACACCAGCGGTGAGGGTGCAGCAGTTCTTGCCATCGGTGGGGATGGTCAGATCCGCAGTCTGGTTCCACTTGTTGTCCCAGTTGTTGGCGGTGGTGCTGCCGTTCATCCGGCAGAAGATTACCGAGGGGTAGCCGGAGGGGACGGCGGCCTCGTAATAGCCGTCGCCGTCGCTGTCGGACATACTGACCCAGGTATCGCCATTGCCAAAGAAATAGGCAGCGAACCGGGCACCATCGGACAGCCACTCACTGTTGGGTTTCATATACAGCGTGCTGGGTGTAGCCGCGGATACCACGGCGGGTATCATACTAATGACCATGCAGATCACCAGCAGGATACTGAGGATTTTGTTGATCCTTCTGAACATGATGTTGCCTCCCTTTAATGAAAAAATCAGCCGTTTGGAAACGGCACATTACCATTTTGATTATACCAGTTTTTCTAGGAAAAGTCCACCATTTTGTACAAAAATGATTTGAAATTTTGTGCATTTCGTGTTATTCATTCGTGCAATATTCTTCAATGCTCAATCCATTCAGCAGAGTGCATATAATCGCCATTCTATTTTTGTGCAACATTCACCAAGCGCACTCCCGTACCTCCGGCACATCCGTAATGGAATGTTTAGCAAAATCATAAACAACGCATTTCGCAGGGCGCGGATCCATCCGCAATGCCCAATGATCACACCTTCCCGGCGTGGATACTGTGCCACCTTCTCCATTGATTCCAAAAACACCCATCAAGATTTATATTGTGCAAAAGGTATTTTTCTGCTATACTGTTCCCGAACGAGGTGAACATACATGAATCAATGGAATTTAAGCAATCGGCGGCAGCTGTTTTCCCTGACCTGGCCGATTTTTTTGGAGGCGGTGCTGTTTTCCGTCATCGGCAGCATGGACGTGGTGATGCTGTCCCGGTATGCCGACAACGCCGTGGGTGCCGTGGGCGTGGTGAACCAGATTATGTCCTTATTTCAGGTGGTCTCCAACATCATCACCACCGGCACCGGCATCCTCTGCGCCCAGTACATCGGCGCGGGGCTGGGCACGGAGAAAAAGCAGCCGCTGATTCTGGGCGCTCTGCTGTTCAACGCCTCCCTGGGCCTCCTGTTCAGCCTGGGTGCGGTGTTCGCAGCGGATTTGCTGCTGGGGATGATGACCATTCCCACCGAACAATACCATTACGCCCGGGAATACCTGACCATGGTAGGCGGCTTCCTGTTCGTCCAGATGATCACCATGACCTTCACCGTGGTCATCCGTTCCCACGGCAAGACCCGAGCCACTATGATTTTCTCCCTGCTGATGAACCTGTGCAACGTGGTGCTGAACTACATTTTCATTTACGGCAAGCTGGGCCTGCCGGTGATGGGTGTTCGGGGCGCGGCCCTGGCCACCGTGATCAGCAAATGCCTGATGTGCGTCATGGCCTTTGTATATCTGATGAAATTCGTACTTCCCGATATGCATTTCCGGCCCAATTGGGCAGAAACCGGGCGTTCTGTAAAGAAAATCCTGGCCTTCGGCAGTCCGGCGGCGGGGGAACAGATTAGCTACACCCTGTCGAAAATCGTGGTTATGACGATGGTCACCTCCCTGGGGCCCGTGGCGGTGAACACCTACTCCTATGTGAATATCGTGGTGGGCTATGTGTACCTGTTCTCCATGGCCATCGGCCAGGGCACCTCCATTTTGGTAGGCTGGGAGAGCGGCAAGGGCCAGTTGGACAATGCCGACCGCATCTGCCGGTTCTCGACCAGCTGCTCCTTCGGCTTCGCCATGGTGGCCCTGGGGGTGCTGTGCCTGCTGCGGCGGCAGGTGATGGGTATTTTCACCAAGGACGAGGCCATTATCAGCATGGGTGCGGCGGTGATCTTGGCGAATTTTGTGCTGGAGGCCGGCCGGAGCCGGAATCTGGTGCTGGTCAACGCCCTCCGGGCAGCGGGAGATGTGCGGTTCCCCCTGTACATTGGCCTGTTTTCCATGTGGTTTTTCAGCGTGGGTGTGTCCTGGGTTCTGGGCATCGGCCTTGGCTGGGGCCTGGTGGGCATCTGGATCGGCCTGGGTCTGGACGAATGCTTCCGGGCCGTGGGAATGCAAATCCGCTGGCAAAAAGGCACCTGGACCAGATTCATAACGTCCCGCCATTGAGGTTGCAGTGCGTAGAGAACGGATTGCCAGCTATACACTTTAGGCGTCGCACAGCTTTCTCGCAATCATCAAGTATTTTCACATCACGATAAAAGCCTCTGTAGGGGAGGGTCTGAAGTGACCCTCCCCTATCGCGCGTTCTTTCATAACAATGACAGCATTTTCATGGTGCGCTAAACACGCTTAACGAAAGCCCCCCGGATGCGATGCATCCGGGGGGGCTGTTTCTCAATCGTGATTTTTCTGCTCGGCGTATTTGCCGTAGCCGTAGCCGTACTTGCTGCCATAGCTGTACTTGCGGTAGCCGTAGTCGTAGCCATAGCCGTAGGTGGAGCGGTAGCCGTAGCCGTACTGCCGGTGGAACTGGGGCACACCGTTGAAGATGCAGCCGTCAATCTTAATATCCTTCTGGTGCAGCGCGGTGACGGAGTTCAGGACCTGGCTCTTCTTGGCATAATCCTGCTTCACCACATACAGCACACAGTCGGCGCAGCGGCACAGGGTATGGGCATCGGAAACCACCTCGCTGGGAGGCGCATCCATAATGATGAAGTCAAACTGGCCCGTCAGCTGATCCAGCAGCCGCTGAATCGCCCGATGATCCAGGGTATAATGGCGCTTGTCGGTGCTGCGGCCGGAGAGGAAGCACAGCTTACCATTCTTGGTGTCCCGGATGCAGTCCAGCAGCTTGGCCTCGCCCTTCAGGCAGTCCAGCAGGTTGGGGCCAACCGACTTCTCGCCCAGGCACCGGGCCACACTCTGGCTGCGAAGGTCCGTATCCAGCAGCATGACCTTATGGCCGTCCTTCACCAGGGAATAGGCCAGGTTCACCGCCACGGTGGTCTTACCCTCGCCGGCCACGGTGCTGGTGACCAGAACGGTCTTCTTCCCCTTCTCCTCCAGCATCTTCTTCACCTTCAGCCGCAGGCCCCGGAGGGTTTCAGCCATATTGGGGTCGGATTCGGCGGTAATCATGGGGCTCGTCCCGTTGCGGCGCTTCTTCAGCACCACCTTGGGCAGCGCCACCAGAATGGGCAGATTGATGGAGGACTTCAACTCATCCGCCGTCTGGATTGTCCGGGTCAGCAGACCGCAGACAAACACGATTGCCATGCCCAGCACCGCGCCCAGGATGGCACCCTTGGCGGCGGAGCCCAGGCCGGAGAAGCTGTTGAAGGGCACCGTAGGCAAATTGGGATTCTGCATAATATTCACATGGGGGTTATCCACCATGTACACCGCCACCTGGGGATAGCACTCGATGATGGCGTTGAGGTATTCATAGGCATCCTGGGGCACGGTACTGGTGACGGAAAGCACCAGCATATTGCTGTCCACCACCGCATAGGCGGTGGAGGCGCCGTTGATATAGGGCTTGCCCGTTTCATTCATCACCAAATCCCGCATCATGTCGGTGGAGATGATGTGGGGGAAGGCGGAGGCCATCTCCTGAGCGGCGAACTGATCATAGTAAGCGCCGGTGCCGAAGATATCCTCAGCAGTATAGCCGGATTCCACGGTGAAAATCGCCTTGGATTCATACAGGGGAACGAAGGCCCGCTTCGCCCGGACATAGGACACGGAGCCTCCCAGAATCATCAGCACCAGCACCAAAGGCCAAAGCTGGAAGAAGGCGTTCTTCACCCGAATCATGACGTTGATTAGCTTAATCGGTTCCTGTGCATTGGGTTCCATGGTTTAGCCCTCCTTCCCGCTGTCCTTGGATTTGCCGCCCTGGGCATATTTGCCAGCGTAGCCGTACTTGCTGCCGTAGCCATACTTGCTGCCGTAGCCGTACTGGCTCCGGAAGGTGCCCATCATATCATTGAGAATCACACCCAGGAAGCCGCTCTTGCAATTACGCAGGCTGTCGGCGGCATCGTTGACATCGCAGGCGGCGGTGTAATCCTGCCGGACCACCAGCATGGAGCCATCCACCTTCTCGGCCAGCACCTCCGCATCCGGGAACATCCCCATAGGGGGCGTATCCACAATGACGAAGTCGAAGGCCCGCAGATTCTCCAGCAGGGTATCCATGGTCTTGCCGGAAACAAGCTCCGTGGAGCGGGCATCGGAGCCATGGGGGAAGAGCATATACAGGCCCACCTGCTCGTTGCGGACCATGCACTCCATCATGTTTTCCTTGGAGAAGGGCCGCCCCAGCAGCTTGTTCAGGGGCATGGCGGATTTATAAACGCTGCCGAAGAACCGGTTCAAGGCAGGCTTACGCAGGTCGCAGTCCACCAGAGCCACATTGTAGCCCTTCAGGGCCAGGGCGGCGGCCACATTACCCGCCACGGTGGATTTACCCTCGCTCTCGCCCACGCCGGTAATCAGGAACACCTTCCGGCCCCGGGCATCGGCCTCATGCTCCAGCTGGCTGCACACCGTGCCGATTTGCTCGGTGTAGGCGAAGCTGGTGGTGGGCACGAACACCTGAACCTGCTTGTTGACCCGCTTCAGGATGGTCTTGAGGGTGCGGTTTTTCTGCTCATGGCAAACGGAAGCGATGACCGGCGCGTCCAGCAGCTTCCGGGCGCCGGTACGGGTCTGAATCGTTTCACTCTGAATGGAGAACCAGCACAGCAACGCAATCATCACAAGCGCACCGATGATTCCCACGGTGCGGCTGACGCTGTCCACATCCACCATATTGGAGGGGCTGGGGAATACGGTGGGGTTACGCAGCACATTCAGCACGCTGCGGCCGGAAATGAACCCCGCCACATTGGGGAACACCTCCGTCACCGCATCCAGCGCCAGGAAAGCCTGCTCCGGGGTGGAGGCGGTGGAGGTCACCTCAATGAAGTTGCTGTTGCCAATCTGAGCGGCGGTGATTACGCCGTCGAAATCCTTCAGCCGGGGGTCAGAGTTGCGGATGCCATCCTTCATGATGTCCGTCTCCAGCAAATCCGACAGCACCGCCGCCACCTCACGGGTGGAGGTCAGGTTTCCGGAGGAGATATAGGAGGTGGTCCGGGAATTGACCGCATAGGTCATCTGGGCCTGATATTCCGGCACATAGAACCATTCCAGCGCCAGGGAGGCGGCCATGGAGAACACCAGCGCCGCGGCAATGATGGTCCAGAGGTTACGCAGCATCATCCGAACCAGGCAGTAGGGCGAAATATTGGACCACTGGAGGGTCTTAGATCTGTTCATTTGTCCCCCTCCTTACTGCACGACAACGGTCAGGATGGCGGTACCCACGCTGCCGTTGGATGGATAGGTGTATGTGATACGGTAGGTATCCGGCACCTGGCTGTCCACGGTGCCCGCCACCTGGACGGTGGCGTCACGGACCGGCTCCCCATTCTGGAGGACGGAGTCCAGATAGTCCTGGGGATCAAACTGCTCCCCCTGCTCCAGATAAATCAGGTAGTCCTTCAGCAGCACCTGGGGCCGATTGGGATCATGGTCCAGCTGCAGCACCGGCAGGGTCAGCCAGGCGGTATCGCCCATGGCGTTGGTGACTTGCACGGTCACGTCATAAACCTCGGAATTTTCGGTACCCGCCAGGGTAGACACCCGAATCTGCTGATGGATTTCCTTCTCAGCGGTTTCGTAGGCGGTAATCCGGTCCAGCACGGAGATATCCTCGGTGGTAGAGTAGACCAGGGGCTCTTTAATTTCAAACCAGGGCTTGCGGTAGTCGGTGTAGCGAATCTGGCGGAACTGGATGGCCATATTGTCATCGCTGTCAAAAACCAGGTAGGTCACCTTTGCGGTGTTGTTGGCCACCAGCTTGGAGACGCTGGCCACGATAACATGGTCGGTCAGGTCCCCGTCCTGCTCATCATGGGCGGTGATGCCCACCAAAAGATCCTTCTCGCTGGCGGAGGCGGAAATCTCCAGCACATCCGCCGGCACGCTAATCTCCGGCCCGATTTCCCGGTCCGAGGAGCCCCGATAGATGGAAGTGGCGATGTGGCCGGCAATCAGCGCAACCAGCGCCAAAATCAAGATTTGTTTAATCGTTCTCATATGTAACTCCTGACATCAGACTTGGACTGCCTCAGCAGGTGGGGCATAGGTAGGTACGATGGACCGCAGCCGCCGGCGCAGGTCCGCTTCCTGACCTTCGGTGAGCCGCTCCAGCTCCTGCAGCTGCGCGAGGAACCGGTCCTGATCAAAATCAATCTTGTGGCCCACATAAATCAGGTCGTTGGCGGTCTTGGTCAACCCCTCCTCACCCATGAGCAGCTCCTCGTAGAGCTTCTCGCCGGGCCGGAGGCCGGAGTAGACCACCTTGATATCCACATCCGGCTCAAAACCGGACAGGCGAATCATATTCCGGGCCAAATCGTCGATTTTCACGGGACGGCCCATATCCAGCACGAAAATTTCGCCGCCCTTGGCGAAGGCACCGGCCTGCAACACCAGGGTCACCGCCTCGGGGATGGTCATAAAGAACCGGGTGATCTCCGGGTGGGTGACGGTCACAGGGCCACCCTTTTTAATCTGATCCCGGAACAGCGGAATCACGCTGCCGTTGCTGCCCAGCACATTGCCGAACCGCACCGCGGCAAAGCAGGTCTTGGACTGCTCCGCCAGAGTCTGGATGATCATCTCGCAGACCCGCTTGGAGGCGCCCATAACGTTGGTGGGATTCACCGCCTTGTCGGTGGAAATCAGCACGAAATGCTCCACCCCATGCTTATCCGCCGCCCGGGCGGTATTGTAGGTGCCGAAAATATTGTTCTTAACCGCCTCCAGCGGGGACCGCTCCATCAGAGGCACATGCTTGTGGGCGGCGGCGTGGTAGACAATGGTTGGCTTGAACTGCCCCATCACCGCGTCGATGCGCTTCTGGTCCCGGACGGAGCCAATCAGCACATGCGTCCTCAGCTCCGGATGGGTGTAGCGCAGCTCCTGCTCGATGGCATAGGCGTTATTTTCGTATATGTCAAAAATCACCAGTTCCTTGGGCTCATAACCCGCCAGCTGTCGGCAAAGCTCACTGCCGATGCTGCCACCGCCGCCGGTGACCATGACGGTCTTGCCCCGAATCAGGTCCGACAGGCCTCCCATATCCACCCGAATCACGTCCCGCTCCAGCAGGTCCTCGATTTGGATGTCCCGGATGGCCTGGATGGACACATCGCCGTTGGCCAGCTGGTAAATACCGGGCATCTGCTTGAATTTGCAGCCGGTTTCGGCGCAAATCTGCCAAATTTCCTTCTTCACCTGGGCGCTGACGGAGGGAATGGCCAGGATGATTTCCTCCACGGCGTATTTTTCCACCGCCCAGGTGATACTGTCCCGACCGCCCACGATGCGCACGCCCATAATTTGGCGGCCCAGCTTGGCCGGGTCGTCATCGATGATGCAGACCACCTTATTTTGGGACATATGGCTGCCGCGGAACTCCCGCAGCACCAAGGCACCGGCCTCACCGGCACCGATCAGCATCGTACGCCGGCGGCCGTCGCCGGTGGTAAGCGTCCTGATTCGCCGCACGAAGCGGTAGGAGAACCGGACCATGGTGGTGGCCACGAACAGCAGCATGGCATACAGCACCGGAAAACTCCGGGGCAGGGGCATGGCCTGCAAAAACACCAGCGCCAGCTGCACCACCATCACCGACATGGAGGCGGAGAAGATATGCAGCATCTCGTCGGCACCGGCGAAGCCCCACAGACTGCTGTAAAGCCGGAATCCGATGAAAATAGTCACCGTCAGAACGGTGTTGACCACCGCCCACTGCCGCAGCACCGGCAGAAAGCCGCTGAACTTCAGCGCCGCAAAATCAAACTCATGCCGAATAAACAGCGCCAAAAAGGCCGTCAAATTGATGACCAGCACATCCAGCACTACCAGCGAAATCAGCCGTGGCAGCAGCACCAGATTTGCCTTTTTCTTTTCCAGAGCGGACATAACGCTCCCCTTTCGCTTCTAAAAATAAACTAAAGTGGCCTCTAAATATTCTCTGCTGAAATCAGAATTTACTCCGAAATACTAGTATACCACATTTTCCCCGGTTGTAAATGGGAAATACTCCATTTTTTCAGGAAACAGGGTGGAAATCCCCGGAAAGCTGTGGTATAATGGCGTCAATCGTCACTAACCAGGGGTCTGCCCTCCAGAATCCGCCGGGGGTTTCGCTCCAGCAGGATTTTGGCATAGCTCTCCTGGCACATGGCCTCCGCCCACTCCTTCACCGCGCCCATGTGGGGCGTACGATGCTGGCAGCCATGTCCGTCGCTGGCGATCAGATGAGCCAGACCCATGGCCATAATCTCATTGGCCACCCGCTCGGCTCTGGGGCCGAAGGAGCCCAGAATGCTGCCCTTGTTCAGCTGCAGGGCGAACCCCTGCCGGGCCCACCGGCGCAGCCGCCGGGAATCCCGCTGAATCGCCTCATACCGCTCCGGATGGGCCACCACGATTCGGTAGCCATAGCCCGCGATTTGGGTGAGCATCTCATCCATATAATCAAAGGATTCATCAAAATAAAATTCCGTCAGCACATAATTTCCGGTACCCAGGGTGGGCAACTGATGATCCGCCGCCAGCTCCACCGTCTGGGGCAGGCACAGCACCTCCGCCCCCCTGTGGAGCCGAATCGGGATTTGATCCCGGGCCAGCATAGCCTGAAGCCGGTCAAAGCGCTGCTGAATATCCGCCAGCATTCCCAGGGACTCCGAATCCCCCCGAAAATGAGGCGTGGCGGCAATTTCCTTCACACCGGAAACCTGAGCCATCCGGGCCATTTCCAGCGAAACACCCAGCGACGCCGCTCCATCATCGATATCCGGCAGGATATGGCAATGCAGATCAATCATAGCATTCTCCCCGTTCATACAATATTAAATAATTATAGCACAGCACTCCCTTGTTTGCAACGAAAATTATCGCATTTCGCCCCCCATTCACCTTGAAAGGAGGTTCCCATGCAATCTGAATTCATTCGAACCATGAAGTCCAAAGCCAAAGACGGCACCATGAAGCAGCTTTGGCGGGACTGGAAATGGATTTGGCGCTTTACCCGCCACCGCCGTGGCGCGGTGGTACTGTACACCCTCTGCGGCATCCTGTCCAGCGGTCTGGGGCTGCTGGCTGGCGTGGTGAGCAAATACATGATTGACGCCATCGTGGCCATGGAGCTGAACCGGCTGCTGTTTTACGTCTGCGCCATGCTCCTCAGCGCCGCCCTGGGGGTAGCCTTCCAGAGCCTGACCTCCCGGTTCTCCGCCAAGCTCAGCATCGATATGCTGGGCGATGTCCAGCAGAGCGTTTTCGACAGCCTGATGGATGCCGACTGGCAGAGCCTGGGTGCCTATCCCACCGGCGAGTTGCTGAATCGGTTTTCCGCCGACATTGGCACCGTATCCTCCTGCGCCGTCAGCTGGCTGCCGGGGGTAATCATCGAGTCCTTCACGGTGCTGTCCATCCTGATTGTCATTTTGATTTACGACCCCATCATGGCCCTGATTGGCTGTGCAAGTACCCCGATTTTGTTCCTGATGAGCCGGAATCTTCTCGGAAAACAGCGAAACTTCAACCAAAAAGTCCGGGAAGTGGGGGGCGACATGGCAGCCTTCCAGTCGGAAACCTTCCGGAATATGGACACCCTAAAGAGCTTCGGCGTGGAAAGATCCATGTCCGACAAGCTCCGCGCCAAGCAAAGCCGCTATCGGGACACGGTACTGGAGCACAACCGCTTCACTATCCGCACCAACGTATGGCTGACAGTCATGGGCACCGCCGTCCAGTACGGCGCCCTGGGCTACTGCCTGTGGCGGCTGTGGCGGGGGGATATCCTGTTTGGCACCATGACCCTGTTTTTGCAGCAGCGCTCCAGCCTCAGCAGCGCCTTTTCCAGCCTCATGTCCCTGATTCCTACCGCCCTGTCCGGCTCCGTGGCCGCGGAGCGGATTCGGGAGCTGACCGAGCTGCCCAAGGAGCCCCACACCCGGGCCGCCATCCCCGCAGGCCAATGCGCGGTGGAGCTGCGGCAGGTGACCGTGGGCTACGATAAAACCGTCCTGACCGACGTGAACCTCCAGGCCCCCGCCGGGAAAATCATCGCCCTGATTGGCCCCTCCGGCGAAGGTAAGACCACCCTGCTGCGGCTGCTGCTGGGGCTGATTCGCCCTGACACCGGGGAAGTCTACCTGATGGATACAGACGGCCAAAAGCATCCCCTCGGGGCGGACACCCGTCACTGCTTCACCTATGTGCCCCAGGGCAATACGGTCATCGCCGGCACCGTAGCGGAAAATCTGCGGCTGGCCCGGCCCGATGCCACCGACAGCGAGCTGACCGCCGCCCTCCGGGATGCCTGCGCCCTGGAATTTGTCCAGGCCCTCCCCGGGGGTCTGCACGCCCCCATCGGCGAGGGCGGCAAGGGCCTGTCCGAGGGTCAGGCCCAACGCATCGCCATTGCCCGGGCCCTGATTCGCCGGGCCCCGGTGATGCTGCTGGATGAGGTGACCTCCGCCCTGGATCAGGATACGGAGCGCCGGGTTCTGGAAAATCTCACCACCCGGGGCGTCACCACCGTCCTGACCACCCACCGCCCCTCGGTGCTGACCCAGTGCCACCGGGTCTACCGGGTCCACTCCGGTCATGTGACCCAACTGACGGAGCAGGAAATCGCATCCATCCGATAACCCCGGGAATGCTTTGGGGCTTTTTCTAACTTCATGACATTGTTGCATTTTCCCTCACACCATGATAAAATGACCTCACGATTACACCAAGGAGGAGCAGAATGAAGCGCCTTTTGCCGATTATCCTCATTATCCTGTGCTGCATGGCGTGGACGCTCCCTGCCTCCGCCCACAGCGCCACCCAGCTCCGCAGCGAAACCACCGTGGATGCCGATGGCAGCTGCGCCGTCACCATCACCGCAACCCTGGTTTTCGACAAGGCCGTGGACACCCCGGTGTTCCCCGTCCCCCTGGGGGCCCAGGACATCACCCTCAACGGCAGTGCCGCCACCACCTATTCCGCCGCCAGCTCCCGGATGATTTCCCTGAAAAAGCTCACCGGCGGCAACCCCGGCACCCATACCCTCACCATTTTCTACCGGCTCCCCGGTGTGGTGGGCGCCGCTGAAGAGAAGGGGGGCCTGCTGCTGACCCTGCAGCTGCTGTCCGGCCTGCCCTACCCCATTGATTCCTTCGAGGCCACCGTGACCCTCCCCGGGGAAATCGACGCCACGCCCAGCTTTTCCAGCGGCTACTACCAGCAGAACATCGATGCCATGCTCCGGACTGCCGTGACCGGCTCCACCATCACCCTCAAGGCCACCGAGCAGCTGAAGGACCACGAAACCCTGACCCTGAGCCTCCCGGTGGACCCGGCCATGTTCCCCTCTACCGCCCGGACCGTCCGGGTGCTGAGCCTGATGGACTTGCTGGTTGTGGTATCGGTGGTGCTGGCTCTGGGCTGGTTCGTGCTGGTCATGTGGCCCCAGCTGCCCCAGCGCCGCCCCCGGCCCGCCGCCCCCGACGGCATCAGCCCCGGGGAGCTGCCCCAATGGTTCACCGGTAGCCGGATGGATTTCAGTATGCTGATTATCACCTGGGCACAGCTTGGATATCTGCGAATCCAGGTCACAAAATCCGGCCATGTGAAGCTCCATAAGCGAATGGAGATGGGCAACGAGCGCCGCCAGAGCGAAAACCGTTGCTATCGGGAGCTGTTCGGCCGCCGCCGGACCCTGGATTGCGGCAGCGAGCATTTCGCCCAGCAGCGCCGCCTGGCCCCCAAGCGGTTCGCCCCGCCCAGTGAGCTGTACCGCACCGCCCCCATCGTTCGGACGGTTTTCCGGGGCCTGTGCGCCCTGAGCGGCCTGTTCTGCGGCATCCATATGGGCGGCATTTTCGTGCCCCACGCTTCGGCCCTGCAATTTTTCATGGGAATTTTGACTGCCCTGCTGGCCCTGGGCATCCAGGCCATCGGCAGCAGCCTGTTCCTGCGGCGGAAGAGCCCGGCGTTGATTGGTCTGGGCTGCGCCGTCCTCTGGATCATCCTGGGCAACCGCAGCGGTCAGGCCCTCACCGCCGTGCTGCTGGTGGTTTTCCAGCTTCTGGCAGGTTTTTGCCTCGCCTTTGGCGGAAAACGGACGGAGCTGGGTCTGCAAGCGCTGCGGCAAATCGGTGGTCTGCGGAAATTTATCCACACCGCCACCAAGCAGGAGCTGCAGCAGCTGCTGAAATCCAACCCCAACTATTTCCACGAGCTGGCACCCTACGCCCTGAGCATGGGTCTGGATGCCGCCTTTGCCCGGCGGTTCGCCCGGCTTCGGATGCCGGACAGCCCCTACCTGGTGCAAGAGGGCCGCAATACCCTCACCGCCGTCGAATGGGCCGCCCTCATGCGAACCGCCGCCCGGATTCTGGACGGCAGAATCAAGTTCAGACGCTAACCACCCCCGCCCTGCCCCCCGGCAGGGCGGTTTCGTTTCACGCGAAAATGGCGCAAGATGTGATAGCCCCCCTGCGCAGGGCATGGATTTACCCACACCGCAGCGTGTCGATGAAGTGGTAAATGATTGTTTAGTGGTGCGTTTGAATTGCGGCGGCCTATGGCCGCCGAGCGCCCCGAAGGGGCGCCATGGCTTCCCCCGGGGGGAAGCTGTCGCCGCCGCAAGGCGGTGACTGATGAGGAATGCGGGCGGAAATGTTCGATTTTATACCATGTTCAGGCCTTTTAGCAGGTAAGATTTCAGCAAGTCTTTACGGATTCAACATCTTAGGTGATCGCCCGCATTCCTCATCCGACCCGGCTTCGCCGGGCCACCTTCCCCCCGGGGGAAGGCATGGGCGCTCCCGCGCCAGTTCGCTAAACAATCATTTATATATGCAATCGCTTTTTCAACAGACTGAGGGCGGGGCAGGACTCTCCCCTGCAGAGTGTTCTTTTATGACAATGACGGACAAATCTTTTTACCAATCCTTCAGGAAAAATTCAGCTTTTTATGTTATGATTAAGAAAAAACGGGAGGTATCTCCATGAAAATCCTGCTTATTGAAGACGAAAAGCTGCTGTCCGATTCCCTGAAAACCCTGCTCACCGGCAAGGGCTTTCAGGTGGAGGCGGTCTACGACGGAGAAACCGGCGCGGAATACGCAGAGCTGGGCATTTACGACCTGCTGATTCTGGACGTGATGATGCCCGGGCTCAACGGCTACGAGGTAGCCCGCCGGGTCCGCTCCAAGCGGTGCGCGGTGCCGATTCTCATGCTCACGGCGAAATCCGACATCCTGGACCGGATTGAGGGCCTCAACGCCGGAGCCGACTACTACCTGACCAAGCCCTTCGACAGCCGGGAGCTCCTGGCTTGCATCAATGCCCTGCTCCGCCGCCAGGGCAACCAGGTGGACACCCTGCGCATGGGCAACACGGAGCTGGATTTAAGCACCAGCATCCTCCACTGCGGCGACAATTCCGTCCGGCTCTCTGCCCGGGAGTTTGACGTGATGCGCTCTCTTCTCCAGGCCGGCAACCGGATCACCTCCAAGGAAACCCTTCTGGCCCGGGTCTGGGGCTACGATTCCAACGCCGTGGACAACCATGTGGAGGTCTATATCGCCTTCCTGCGCCGGAAGCTCGCCTCCATCGGCTCCGACATCTCCATCGAAACCCAGCGGCGGATGGGCTACTATCTGGAGTGCAAGGGCAAATGATTCGGCAACTTCGATTCAAACTCACCGCCATCACCATGGTGTTGCTGACGGTGCTGCTGGCCCTGATTCTGTTCTTCGCGAACCAATCCACCCGCCAGAGCCTCCGCTCCGCCAGCATGGAGGCCCTGGAGGCTGTGGGGAGCCTGAACCCACACCGGCCCGGTCGGCCCATGGGCGCCTCCAACTGCTTCGTGCTGGAGCTGAAGCCCGACGGCACCTTCATCGCCATGGGCCCGGACAGCTACGATTTGGACAGCAGCGAGAATTTGCTGGAGCTTCTAAATGAGGCCGCCGCCACCGGCAACGCCACCGGCGAGCTGTCGGACCGGCAGCTGCGCTACCTCCGGATAGAGAACGGGCCCACTCTGAAATATGCTTTTTCCGACATTTCTGCCGAAATCCAGGCGATTTCCCGGCTGAATGTGGCCAGTATTTTGATTTTTGCGCTGGGAATTCTTATTTTCCTCCTGGTCAGCGTTCTGCTGTCCCGCTGGGCCGTGCGGCCGGTGGAGCAGGCCTGGAATCAGCAGCGGCAGTTTGTGGCCGATGCCTCCCACGAGCTGAAAACCCCCCTGACAGTGATTCTGACCAACGCCGAGCTGCTGGGGGACCCGGCCTATGACGCGGAAAGCAAGCAGAGTTTTTCCGCCAATATCCTGACCATGTCCCAGCAGATGCGCTCCCTTGTAGAGGAGCTGCTGGACCAGGCCCGGGTGGACAACGGCACCGCCAAAGCCGAGCGGCAGAGCCTGGATTTCAGCAAGCTGGCGGAGGAGGCGGTGCTGCCCTTCGAGCCGGTGTATTTCGAGGCCGGGCGGAATCTGGTCAGCCAAATCAGCCCGGGCATCCACCTGACCGGCAGCGAGAAGCATCTGCGGCAGGTGGTGGAAATTCTGCTGGACAACGGCTGCAAATACTCCACTGCCGGAGGCACCATTCTGCTGCGGCTGGACCGCCACGGTAAAAATGCCCTGCTCAGCGTCACCACCCCCGGCCAGCCCCTGACGGAGCAGCAGCGCACCGATATTTTCAAACGATTCTACCGGGTGGACGCCGCCCGGACCAGAACCGGCAGCTACGGCCTGGGCCTGTCCATCGCCCAGGGCATCGTGGAGCAGCACGGCGGCAAAATCTGGGCCCAAAGCCAGGAAACCGGCAACACCTTCTTCGTCCTGCTGCCGGTGTAAAGGATTGTTTAGCAGAGCAACCACTTCTTGCCCCCCTCATTTATGAGGGGGGTGGCCGAGCGAAGCGAAGGTCGGGGGGAGTCCGTAAGAAGCTACAAATTCGGCGAAACCTTGCACAAAACCATAACCTTATACCGCATACTCCCCCAGTCACGGCTTACGCCGTGCCAGCCCCCTCATAAATGAGGGGGCCAAGGAGTAGTACATCGTTGCACCGCTAAACAATCGCCCTATGCATACGAACACCCCCAAGGGTAATCCCTTGGGGGTGTGATGTTTTATTCGCCGAGCATTTGGTGGAACAGCTCCATGTACCGCTTGGCGGGCTTGTTCCAGCTGAAGTCCTGCTCCATATCCCGCTGCTGGAGAGCCCGGAAGCCTTCCCGGTCGGTGTTGTACAGGTGCAGCGCCCGCTTCAGGGCGGCGTAGAAGTCGTCGCCGTTGTAGCTCTGGAAGGTGAAGCCCAGGCCGGTCTTGCCCGCTTCATCCGCCGGAGGCACCGTATCCCGGAGGCCGCCGGTGGCATGGACCACAGGCACCGTGCCATAGCGCATGGCGTTCATCTGGCTCAGGCCGCAGGGCTCCGACTTGGAGGGCATCAGGTAGATGTCGCCGCCGGCGTAGATCCTCGCCGCCAGCCCCAGGTCGAAGGTGATCTTCGCCGCCACCTTATCCGGGAATTCATTGCTCAGATCCCGGAAGAACTGCTCATAGTGGGGCTCGCCGGTGCCCAGGATCAGCAGCTGCACATCCTCCTCCCACAGGAGCCTGCGGGCGATATAGCACAGCAGATCCAGTCCCTTATGGCCCGCAAGCCGGGTGACCATGACGCACAGGGGGGTATCCGGCTTCACCGGCAGGCCCACTTCCTTCTGGAGAGCCGCCTTACACGCCGCCTTGCCCTCCGCAATGGTCTTGGCATTATAATGGGCGGGCAGGGCCGGGTCCTTCTCGGGGTTGAAGGTGTTCACATCGATGCCGTTGGTGATGCCGGTGAGCTTCCAGGCAGCGCCGGAGATGATGGCATCCAGCCCGTGGGCATAGTAGGGGTACATCAGCTCCCGGGCATAGGTTTCGGACACGGTGGTGACCAGGTCGGCGGTTTCGATGGCCGCCTTCATCATGTTCACAGAGCCGTTCATGTCCAGGCAGCCCCGCCACTCCCAGGGCAGGTACAGCACATCATCGAAGAAGCTGGAACCGGCCCAGCCCTGGTACTCGATGTTGTGGATGGTGAACATACACTTCGTCCGGGGGAACAGGTGGCCGTACATGGCCTTCAGATAGGTCGGCACCAGGGCGGTCTGCCAGTCGTTGCACTGGATCACATCGGGAATCCAGCCCTGGATGGCCATGGCGTCCAGGCAGGCCTTGGAGAAGAAGGCGAACCGCTCGCCATCGTCGATATCGCCGTAAATGGCACCGGGCCGGGCACCGAAATAATATTCGCTGTCCACAAACCAGACCTTCACGCCGTCCTTCCGGCCCTGAAGCTCCATGATGCCCGCATAGGCCTGGCGCCAGCCCACGCCCACCTCGAAATTCCCCAGATCCACCACGGGATACTTGGGATTTTCCTTGATTTTCTTATAATAAGGCAGAATCAGCAGCACCTCGTTGCCCTTGATCTTGGCAAGAGCGGAGGGCAGCGCCTCCATCACGTCACCCAGACCGCCGGATTTGGCGTAGGGTGCGCCCTCGGAGGCCAGAATGGCTATTTTCATACGGTTTCCCCCCGCTTGACGATGATGGGATTTTTGGCGGTGCCGATGAGCCGGGAGCCGGGCCGGACGGTGACATTCTTATCCAGAATCACATACTCCAGCTCGCAGCCTTCGCCCACCACGGTATCGTTCATGATGACGCAATGCTCCACCTCGGCGCCCTCGCAGATGGTGACCTGCCGGAACAGGACGGAATCCTCCGCCTCGCCCTCCAGGAAGCAGCCATCGGCCACCAGGCAATTCTCAATTTCGCAATTTTCGCCATAGTAGCTGGGCACCCGGTCACGGACCTTTGTGAACACAGGATGGTGAGCCCCGAACAGGTCGTGGCGAACCTCCTTATCAATCAGCGCCAGAGAATTGCGGAAATATTCCTCGATGGACTCATTAAACAGGGCGATGCCCTCAAATTCATAAACATTCAGGCTGGCCAGCCCATGCTGCCACAGGCCCATGACCAGGTCCCGGTCCATGTGGTACTTATCCCGGGCCACGCACTCCTTCACATGGTGCTTCAGGAAAGCCTTGGACATAACGAAGGTGTCCATAGAGGCCAAGTAATCCGCCGGGGCCACATAGTCCACAGCGATATCCTGGATGCCGCCCTTGCTGTCCAGCTTCACCGCCAGATCCAGCCGCTTTTCGCCGTTGGCGATGCCGGATTTGGTAACCACGGTGATATCCTTGCCGCTTTCGATATGGGCGGCGAGGATGGCGGGCAGGTCCATATTGCTCAGGATGGAGGAATCCGCCACGATGACATACTCATCCTCGTCATCGGAGCCGTACTCCAGGAAATCCATGGCGTTGTACAGATTCTCCAGCTTGCCCCGATAGCGGTCGGTGGTGGACATGGCATAGGGGGTCAGAAATTCCAGACCGCCCTCACCCAGCTCCAGGCCCCATTCCTCCGCGTCGCCCACATGGTTCATCAGGGACTGGTAGTTGTGCCGGGAGATGATGCCGATGTGCCGGATGCCGGCGGCGGCCATATTGCTCAGGTGGAAATCAATCTGACGGTAGCGGCCGCCAAAGGGAAGGCTGGCCATGGTGCGCTTGCTGGTCAGGTCGCCCATGGTGGCGTCGTTGGC
Source organism: Oscillospiraceae bacterium (assembly GCA_017457285.1). Classification (GTDB taxonomy): domain Bacteria; phylum Bacillota; class Clostridia; order Oscillospirales; family Oscillospiraceae; genus Faecousia. The sequence continues at coordinate 21,953 of JAFTHT010000052.1, forward strand.
GAAAATAATGCCCATTACGTTCATAGCGATCCCTCCTTACAGCATATCACCGGGCGCAAGCACGGTGTTTTCTTCCACAACGGCACCCTTGGAGGTGACGCTGATTTTCTTCTTATCCTTGGGGCCATACGCACCGCCCACCACGGCGTTGCGGCAGACCTTGCTGTTTTCGCCCAGAATGGCGTGACGGACGATGGCACCGGACTCGATGACCACCCCGGGCATCACCACGCTGTCCTCCACCAGGGCGCCCTCGCCCACGGTGCAGCCAATGGAGATGATGGAATGGCGGACGGTGCCGTAAACCTCGGAGCCCTCGGCCACGAAGGAATTATAAATCTTGGCCTCCTCATCGATATAAGAGGAGGGCAGGGCGGAATTCCGGGCGAAAATCTTATGCCGCTCGTCGCCCCGAATCTGGAACTCCGGCTCCTTGCCCAGCAGCTCCATGTTGGCCTCCCACAAAGAATCGATGGTGCCAACATCCTTCCAGTAGCCATCGAAGGTGTAGGCCATCATCTTGTGGCCGGCGTTCAGGAGGCTGGGGATGATGTTCTTGCCGAAGTCGTTGGAGGAATCGGGATTCTCCTCGTCGGCGATGAGGGCCTGGCGCAGCACCTTCCAGGTAAAGACGTAAATGCCCATGGAGGCATTGGTGGACTTGGGCTGCTTGGGCTTCTCCTCAAACTCATAGATGGAGTTGTCGGGGTTGGTGTTCAGGATGCCGAACCGGGATGCCTCCGCCAGGGGGACGTTCCGAACGGCGATGGTGCAGGAAGCCTCATTCTTCTCGTGGTAGGCCACCATTTCGGCATAATCCATCTTATAAATGTGGTCGCCGGAGAGGATGACCACATACTCGGGGTCGTAGCGGTCGATGAAGTCGATGTTCTGATAAATGGCGTTGGCGGTGCCCTTGTACCAGCCGGACTTCTTGTCGTAACGCTCGTAGGGGGGGAGGACCTGGGCCCGGGAGTGGGTCTTGTTCAGGCCCCAGGGCTGGCCGTTGCCGATGTATTCGTTAAGCTCAAGGGGCTGGTACTGGGTCAGGATGCCGACGGTGTCGATGCCGGAATTAACGCAGTTGGAAAGGGGAAAATCAATGATGCGGTACTTGCCGCCGAAGGGGACCGCAGGCTTGGCGGTCTTTTCGGTGAGGACCTTCAGGCGGCTGCCCTGGCCACCGGCCAGCAGCATGGCAATGCAGCGTTTTTTCTGAAAGTACATGGTCACAGCTCCTTATTTATGATGTGATGGTTACACAGTTGTACCCAAAGGCTCCCCTTCCGGGGGAGCTGTCAGCGAAGCTGACTGAGGGGTATTCAAAAAGTGCGCCATACACACTTTTTGGTGATTTGCGAAGCAAATCACACACCCTTCCGACCCGCCTTGCGGCGGGCCACCGCCCCTCAAGGGGAGGCAATAGGGGGCGGGGCAGTTGCCCCGCCCCCTCTGGTGTAACGGAATTATTTGTCGGATACAGTTTCTTCCGCCACTTCCACGACCTCGACCTCGGCCTCGGCCTTCTTTCTGCCCTTGCGCTCGGGCTTGCGGGCATAGAAGGTGATGGACATGGGTGGAATCCGGAACAGGCCGGAATGCTCGTACTCCCGGTAGGGAATCTCCTCGGAGGTGACCTCGTGGGGCAGCTGGTTGGTGCCGCCGTAACGCCAGTCGTCGGAGCAGAAGATGGGCTCGTAGGTGCCCTCCTTGGGCAGACCCAGGCGGTAATCGTCACGGCACACAGGGGTGAAGTTCAGGGTGACGATCAGCTCCTTGCCCTTCTTGGGATCGATCCGGCGGAAGGCCAGGACGCTGGCGTCGCCGTCGTCGGGCTGGATCCACTGGTAGCCGTTCCAGCTCAGGTCGTCGGCCCACAGCTCGGAATGCTCCTTGTAGAAGTGGTTCAGCTCCTTGTAGAACAGCTGGATCTTCTGGTGCATCTCGAAGTCCAGGACGGTCCAGTCGATATCCTTATTAAAGTTCCACTCGGTGAACTGGCCCAGCTCCGCGCCCATGAAGCTCAGCTTCTTGCCGGGATGGGCAATCTGGTAGCCACGAAGGACACGGGCACCGGCGAACTTCCAGAAGTAGTCACCGGGCATCTTGTTCAGGAGGCTCCCCTTCAGGTGAACCACTTCGTCGTGGCTCAGGGGCAGGATGTAGTTCTCGGAGAAGGCGTAGGTCATGGAGAAGGTCAGCTGGTTGTGCTTATACTTGCGGTAGATGGGGTCCTCCTTCATGTACTTCAGGGTGTCGTTCATCCATCCCATGTTCCACTTCAGCAGGAAGCCCAGGCCGCCCTCGTAATCAGGCCGGGTGACCATGGGGAAGGCAGTGGATTCCTCGGCGCAGGTGATGATACCCTTCCGGGCATCGAAGCAGGCCTTGTTCATCTGACGCAGGAAGTCGATGGCCTCCAGATTCTCGCGGCCGCCGTAGCGGTTGGGGCGATAGTTGGGACGGGCGTAGTCCAGATACAGCATGGAGCTGACCGCGTCCACACGGATGCCGTCGACGTGGAACTCATTGATCCAGTACACGGCGTTGGAGATCAGGAAGCTCTTGACCTCGGGACGGCCCCAGTCGAAGATACGGGTGGTCCACTCGGCGTGCTCGTTCATCATGGGGTCCTGATACTCGTAGGTGCAGCCGCCGTCGAACTCGTACAGGCCGTACTCATCCTTGGGGAAGTGGGCGGGCACCCAGTCCAGAATGACGCCGATACCGGCCTGGTGCAGGTTGTCGATGAGCATTTTCAGCTCGTCGGGATTGCCGTAGCGGCTGGTGGGGGAATAATAGTTGGAAACCTGATAGCCCCAGGAAGGATCGTAGGGGTACTCGGACAGGGGCATCATCTCCACGTGGGTGTAGCCCATATCCTTCAGGTAGCCAGGCAGCTGCTCAGCCAGCTCGGCGTAGCTCAGGTAGCCGCCGCCGTCCCAGCGGCGACGCCAGGAGCCCAGGTGCATTTCGTAAATATTGATGGGGGAATCCAGAGGAGCCCGGCGGGCCTGGCGGGCCATCCAGAGGCTGTCGTGCCACTTGTAGTTATCCAGGCGGCAGATGATGCTGGAGGTGTCGGGGGCCTTGCAGGAACGGAAGCCCACAGGGTCCATCTTATGCACCCGGCGGCCGGACCAGTGATGAATCAGATACTTATAAGCCTGACCCTCCTGGGCGTTGGGGCTCCAGGCCTCCCACACGCCGTGGGAGATCCGCTCCATGTACAGGTCCTCGCCGTTCCAGTAGTTGAAATCGCCGACGACGCTGACCGCCTGGGCATTGGGGGCCCAAACACGGAACACGAAACCATCAACACCGTCCCGATTTTCGGGGTGGCAGCCCAAAAATTCGTAAGCATGGGTGCTGACACCGTTGTGGTAGTAATACAGGAAGGTGGAAAGCTCTTCAGTCATAGGTATTCAAATCCTTTCTTTGGTAGCATGGTTGAGAGTATTTTTTCTCATGCATAACATACCATATTTTTTTCAATTAGGAAAGAGACAATTTGAATAAAAAGTTGGAAAAGTTTCCGTCATTTTTCACAAAAACCGTCAATTCCCAATTGAAGTCCACTGGAGAAATCCACAATCCGACCCAAATGCACCACCAACTGTGTCATCCTGAGCGGAGCCGAAGGATGACACCCTTTTGAAACCGTGCAACAAAAAAACGGGCCTTGCGGCCCGTTTTTTTAATATTCTCTTACAACCGCCTTCACAAGGCCGATGATTTCGGCCTCGGAGCCATCGATGGGCTCGTAGGCATCGTTTTCCGGCAGGAGCCAAACTTCGCCATTTTTCCGGCTGAGCCGCTTGACCGTGGCTTCGTCCCCGATCCGGGCCACCACGATTTGGCCATCGCTGGCTGTCTGCTGGGGGCGGACAACCACCTTGTCGCCGCTGAGGATACCGGCGTTTATCATGCTGTCGCCCCGGACACGGAGCGCAAAGCAGCCGGGCTCCCCGTCCCAGGCCATGGTGCCCTCCTGATTTTCAAAAGCCAGAATCGGCACACCGGCGGTGACAACGCCGATAATCGGAATCTGCCCCCGGCGGACACCGGTGCTGATGGAGCGCTTGGCACCCTTCACATCGGAAATCTGAATCAGCCCCCGCTCCTTCATGGCCTGCAAATGGTAGACCACCGAGGCCGTGGACTTCAGACCCACCGCCGCGCCGATTTCCCGGATGGAGGGGGCGTAGCCATTCTCCTGCACATATCGGTTCACGAATTCAAGGATTTTGTCTGCTTTCTGGCTGGTACGGGCCATAAAATTCCCCTCCTGATGTTCTTTCTCTCTCCATTATACCGCATCTCCACGAAAATGCAATGGTGTTTTTTAGGTTTTTTTACGAATATAGCGGCAAATATCGTAAAAAACCCCATCTTCTTCGCCACTTTGCAAGACCGTTTCCAGGTGCCATTCAGGATTGCTGTCCAGATTAGGAAAAAACGTATCGGAGCCGGGATTGCAATGAATCTTGGTGACATAGGCCGTATCGCACAGGGGGAGCATCTGCCGGTAGATGCTGCCGCCGCCGATGACCATGGCCCGCTGGGCAGTCCTGGCCAGGGCTTCCGCCTCCTGTGGACTGTGGCAAACCGTGAAGCCGGGAATCTCGGCTTCCGACCGGGTCAGGGCCACATTCACCCGGCCCGGCAGGGGCTTTTTGCCTGGGAAATCCTCGATGGTCCGGCGGCCCACGATGACCATACACCCCCGGGTGGTTTCCCGGAAGAATCTCCGGTCGGCGGACAGTGCCACCGGCTGGGTGCCGTCCCGACCAATGCCCCAGTCGTCATATACGGCTACAATCAGTTCCATAAATAAACCTCATATCCTTCATCTGTCATTGCGAGGCCATAGGCCCTGGCAATCCGTTTTCCCCTGTCATTGTTTAATGCCCAATCCTTCCCCCTGGAGGGAAGGTGCCCCGAAGGGGCGGATGCGGGGTCTGCACTCGGTTTCTCGCAGCACTTCAAATAATCGTACTGCGGCCCCCTCATCAGTCAGCTGCGCTGACAGCTTCCCCCCAGGGGGAAGCCTGATTACGCCGGTTTTTTCAAATCGCCATGGGAATTTCAAACTCGAAGGGATGGAATTTGTAATCTTCCATTTTGAAGCTGTCCTTGGTGAAGGCGTAGAAATCGGTGATGGACTTGTCCATGACGAATTTCGGGGCCTCGTAGCCCTCCCGCTCCAGCATGGCCTTCACCGCCGGGATATGGCGGTCGTAGATGTGGCAATCGGCGATGACGTGGACAAATTCGCCCACCTCCAGCCCCGCCACCTGGGCCATCATGTGGGTCAGCACCGCGTACTGCACCACATTCCAGTTGTTGGCGGTGAGCATATCCTGGCTCCGCTGGTTCAGGATGGCGTTGAGCTTGTTGCCCGTGACATTGAAGGTCATGGAATAGGCGCAGGGGTACAGATTCATCTCATGCAAATCTTCGAAATTGTAGATATTTGTCAGGATTCTCCGGGAAGCGGGGTTATTTTTCAGGTCAAAAATCACCCGATCCACCTGGTCGAAGTCCCCCTCCTTGTAGTGGTGCTTCAGGCCCAGCTGGTAGCCATAGGCCTTGCCGATGGTGCCGTCGGGGCCGGCCCACTCGTCCCAGACATGGCTGCCCAGGTCGCAGATCCGGTTGGACTTCTTCTGCCAGATCCACAGCAGCTCGTCGATGGCGGACTTCCAGTAGGTCCGCCGCAGGGTCATGATGGGAAATTCCTCCGCCAGATTATAGCGGTTCACCACGCCGAATTTTTTGATGGTGTGGGCCGGGGTCCCATCCGCCCAATGGGGCCGCACCTCCAGCCCCTCGTCGGAAAAACCGTTCTCCAGAATATCAATGCAAGTCTGCCGATACAGTTCGTCTGCTCTGCTCATGGCTCACTCCTCATACCCCATGGGGTTTTTGCTCTGCCAGTTCCAGGAGTCCCGGCACATATCCTCAAGAGAATGGGTGGCCTTCCAGCCCAGAACCGTTTCGCTCTTGGCGGGGTCGGCGTAGCAGGTGGCGATATCGCCGGGGCGGCGGTCCACGATCACATAGGGCAGGGCCACATTGTTGACGGTGCGGAAGGCGTTGACCATATCCAGCACGCTGTAACCGGTGCCGGTGCCCAGGTTGAACACCTGGCAGCCCTTGTTGGCGGCCACATACTTCACCGCCGCCACATGGCCCCGGGCCAGGTCCACCACATGGATATAGTCCCGGACACCGGTGCCGTCGGGGGTATCGTAGTCGTTGCCGAAGACGCTGAGCTTCTCCCGGCGGCCGATGGCCACCTGGGTGATATAGGGCATCAGATTATTGGGGATCCCCCGGGGGTCCTCGCCGATGCGGCCGGACTCGTGGGCACCGATGGGATTGAAGTAGCGCAGCAGCACGATGCCCCATTCCTTGTCGGCGTTCGCCATGCCGGAGAGGATCTGCTCGGTCATGTACTTGGTCCAGCCGTAGGGATTGGTGCAGTTGCCGGTCCGGGAATTTTCCCGCAGGGGCATCTCGTTATCGGCGGTATAGACCGTGGCAGAGGAGGAGAAAATGATATTTTTCATCCCCACTTCTTCCATAACTTTTGTCAAAACCAGGGTGGAATTCAAATTATTGTCGTAATATTTCCAGGGGATGGACACACTCTCGCCCACGGCCTTGAGGCCGGCAAAGTGGATGACGCAGCCGATCTCATTTTCCGCAAAAATTGTGCGCAGCAGAGCCTCGTCCCGGACATCGCCCTCATAAAATTTCAGATCCTTGCCGGTGAGTTCCTTCACCCGGTCCAGGCTTTTGGGGTTGGAGTTGCACAGATTGTCGATGACGACCACGCCGTAGCCCTCATTCAGCAGCTCCACGCAGGTGTGGGAGCCGATATAGCCGGCACCGCCGGTGACCAATACATTCATAATAAGCCTCCTGTGGCAAATTTTTTATCATTGTACAACGGAACGCAAAAAATTGCAAGCAAACTTCGCAAACTGCCCAATTTTCCTTGCTATTTTTTCCGGGGTTCGGTATAATGGTAGAATAAGAATGTACACCTCTTGCCCCCCTCATTTATGAGGGGGGTGCCCCGAAGGGGCGGGGGGAGTATGCAGAGCTTGTGACTGTCGGACTCCCCCGACCTTCGCTTCGCTCGGCCACCCCCTCATAAATGAGGGGGGCAAGGAGTTATGCTATGAACACAAAAAAACACATCCTCCTTCTCACCACCGGCGGCACCATTGCCTCCACCCCCGGCGCCGACGGCCTGGAGCCCCAGCGCAGCGGCGTGATGGAGCGGGAGCTGCAACAGCTGCGTACCTACTATGATATCACCGTCCGGGATGTGATGTGCCTGGATTCCTCCAATATCCGGCCGGAGGAATGGCAGCTCATTGCCGGGGCAATCTATACTTACCGGGCCGATTACGACGGCATCGTCATCTCCCACGGCACCGACACCATGGCCTACACCGCCTCCGCCGTAACCTTCATGCTGCCGGACATCGACCTGCCCGTGGTCTTTACCGGCTCCCAGCTACCCCTGGCGGATGTGCTGAGCGACGGCCCCGACAATCTTCGCACCGCCTTCGCCATGGCCGCCACAGGAAAGCCCGGCGTGTTTCTGGCCTTCGACCGGAAGGTCATGCTGGGCTGCCGGGCGGTGAAGGTCCGGGCCACCGGATTTTCCGCCTTCGAAAGCGTCAACGCCCGCTACGCCGCCCAAATCACCGGCTTAGGGCTGACGGTGGACGACCGAATCATCCCCAGAGTCAAGGGCCCCGCCCGGCTCATGGACCGCATCAGCAGCGATGTGTTCCTGCTGAAGCTGACCCCGGGCCTGTCCCCGAAAATTTTCGACGCCCTGGTGGGCATGGGCTACAAGGGCATCGTCATCGAAGCCTTTGGACTGGGTGGCGTGAACGTCCTGAACGAGGGCTTAAGCGGTATCCGGGCCGCCGTGGAGGCCGGCATCAGCGTGGTCATCACCACCCAGTGCCTCTACGACAGCTCCGACCTGCGGGTCTACCAGGTGGGCAACAAGCTGCTGGAGCTGGGCGTCATCCAGGGCCGGGACATGACCACCGAAGCCGCCATGACGAAACTCATGTGGGCCATCGGCCAGGGCATGAGCCAAAAAGAAATCCGCAAACTCTTCGCCATCGATCTGGCGGGAGAAGTCACAGCTTAAGATACAAGATACAAGATACGAGATACAAGATAGTGATTATCCGCCATGTTTCATACATCTCGTATCTCGTATCTCATATCTCGTATCTCATATCTCGTATCTCATATCTCATATCTCGTATCTCGTATCTCGTATCTCATATCTCGTATCTCATATCTCGTATCTCGTATCTCGTATCTCATATCTCATATCTCGTATCTCATATCTCGTATCTCGTATCTCATATCTCGTATCTCGTATCTCGTATCTCATATCTCATATCTCATATCTCGTATCTCATATCTCGTATCTCGTATCTCATATCTCGTATCTATTCCACCAAAGGAGGAATCCCATGGACCCGATTTACGTCACCGGGCATCGCAATCCCGATACCGACTCCATTGTGGCCGCCATGGCCTATGCCGCTCTGCGCAACGCCCTGGGGGACCGGGAATACGAGGCCGCCTGCCTGGGCCATGTGTCCGACGAAACCCAGACGGTGCTGGCCCGGTTCGGATTCCGGCCTCCCAAGCTCATTACCAGTATGCACACCCAGGTCCATGACCTGGACTACGACGCGCCTCCCATCCTCAGCACTGCCGTCACCGTTGACCGGGCATGGCGGGTGCTCCAGGAGGAAAAAACCGCCGCGGTGCCCATCGCCAACGAGGATGGCACCCTCTTCGGTATGCTCTCCCAGGAGGATGTGGCAAAATACAACATGGCCCAGATCGGCTCCAGCCGTCTGAAATCCGTTCCCCTGTTCAATGTCCTGTCGGTGCTGGAGGGCCGGGTGCTGAACGAGGCCGGGGAAAACACCGACACCATCGGCGGCGAGGTGACCATCGCCCTGCCCCAGAGCCGGGAGGAGCTGCTGTTCCAAAATTCCGATTCCATCGTCCTCTGCGGCCACCAGCCGGATATGATCCGCCGGGCCCTGGAGATGAATGTCAACTGCCTGGTGCTGTGCCAGGCGGAGCTTTCCGAGGATTTGCGGCAGATGGATACCGCCACCTGCATCATCTCCACCCCCTTCGATGCCTACCGGGCCGCCCGGCTGATTTTCCAGTCCACCCCCATCGGCAGAATCTGCCGCACCGACAACCTGACCTGCTTCCATCTGGACGACCGGGTGGACGACGTCCGGGAGGAGGTGCTGAAGCACCGGGAGCCCTGCTACCCCATTCTGGATGAATATGATCTGGTGGTGGGCGTGCTGACCCGATACCACCTGCTGCGCCCCCGGAGAAAACGGGTGGTGCTGGTGGACCACAACGAGGCATCCCAGTCCGTGCCGGGGCTGGAGGAAGCCGAAATTCTTGAAATCATCGACCACCACCGGCTGGCGGATATCCAGACCACCAACCCCATCTACGTCCGCAATGAGCCCGTGGGCTCCACCAACACCATCATCGCCAGTATGTTCCAGGAGCGGGGCCTGCTGCCCTCGGCGGGCATGGCGGGGATGATGGCGGCGGCGATCATTTCCGACACCGTCCTGTTCAAATCCCCCACCTGCACCGACCGGGATAAGCGCACCGCCGAGCGGATGGCCCGGATCGCCAACGTTTCCCTGGAGGAGCTGGGCCGGGATATTTTCTCCGCATCCGTAGGCCACCGGTCGGCGGAGGATCTGCTGTTCTCCGACTACAAGGAGTTCCACATCGCCGGTCACGACCTGGCGGTGGCCCAGATCACCTGCGTTGACAGCCCCCGGATGCTGGAGCGGAAAGAGGAATTTTTGACCCTGATGCGAAAAACCGCCAAAGAGCGGAAATTCGACATGGTGGCCCTGATGCTCACCGACGTGCTGCTGGAGGGCACCCAACTGCTCTACGTGGGCGACGACGACATCATCCGCCAGGCCTTCAACGCCGCCCCCAAGGATAACATCCTCTTCCTCCCCCAGGTCATGAGCCGCAAAAAACAGGTCATCCCCACCCTGTCTGCATTGTGGGGTTAATTGGGAAATTGAAAATTGAAAAAGAACTCTCTGTAGGGGAGGGTCTTGACCCTCCCTCAACCTTCGATGACTGGGCTGCCGGTCCTGTGCGGACTGGTATGGTTTCGCATCGATTTTTACAGTTCAATCCCGTTACGTTGAGGGAGGGTCAAGACCCTCCCCTACTGAAATTATTAATTTTCAATTCTCAACTTTCAATTCATCAAATTATATGCTATAATCAGGAGGAAACCCATGGGCTTCGAGGCCTTGCTCGGCAATGAGCGACTGAAAGACAATTTACGCAGCAGCCTTGGCCGGGGCAAAGCATCCCATTTTTACCTGATTTCCGGCCCCGCCGGTTCCGGAAAACGGACCCTGGCCCGGCTTTTGGCCGCCGCCCTGATGTGCGAAGGGGCCAATCCCCCCTGCGGCACCTGCTCCGGCTGCCGGAAGATCGCAAACGGCCTGCACCCGGACTTCATCACCGTGGACGACCCGGAGAAAAAGACCGTCCCTGTGGATCTGATCCGCAAAGCCATGGCGGACATCTACATCCAGCCCAACGAGGGCAAGCGGAAAATCTACCTGCTGCCCCGGGGCCAGGATCTGAACCTGTCCGGCCAGAACGCCCTGCTGAAAATCCTGGAGGAACCGCCCCCCTACGGTGCCTTCCTCCTGCTCACCGACAATCCCGAGCGGCTGCTGCCCACGGTCCGCTCCCGGTGCGTCGAGCTTGCTCTGCGGCCCCTGGACGAACCCCTCTTGCGCCGGGAATTGGAGCGCCGGTTCCCGGGAAACGACGGCATTTCCGCCGCCATCAGCCGCTCCGGCGGCTACCTGGGCCAGGCCATCGAGCTGCTGGAGGGCAACGCCCAGATTCCCCAGCAGACCCTGGATTTCTGCGAGGCCTTCACGCTCAGAAACACCATGACCCTGGTCAAAACCCTGGTGAGCATGGAAAAATGGAAGCGGGACCAATGGATCCCCATGCTGCAGCAGTGGACATCCATTTTAGAGGAAGCCCTGGCCAGCCGCTCCGGAGGCCGGGCCATCTCGGAGCAGGCCCGGGCCATCGCCGCCAGCCGCAGCTCCGCCGACATCCTCAGCGCCATCCGCCAAATCCAAAAATGCACCGAATACGCCCAGGGCAACGTTTCCTGCGCTGCCATAAGCGGCTATTTGCAGTGGGTGCTGCGATAACCCCTCCCTCACCCCTCAGCTGCTTTTTCTGTGCATACCTGTATCGTTTTCGCACCGATTTTTACGTCTCAATCATCCTGCGTTGAGGGAGGGTCAAGGCCCTCCCCTACTGAGACGTTCCTATATCATAGTGCGTCATATTATCCGACGTATCATAAGGAGTAACACCATGGAAGAACAAAACATCACCGCCCCAGAGAGTGTGGAGGTCGTGGACATCCAGTTCCGTCCGGGGCAGAAGGTATACTTTTTCGACCCCGCCGGGCTGACGCTGAAGCAGGGCGACCATGTCATCATGGACACCGCCCGGGGCCCGGAATTTGGCATCTGCACCGCCGGGAACCACACCATCCCCCAAAAGGACGTGGTGGCCCCCCTGCGCTCCATTCTGCGTCTGGCCACCGACAAAGATGAGAGAATCGTTGCGGAAAACCGGGCAAAAGAGCGGAAAGCCCACGAAATTTGCCTGCAAAAAATCGAGAATTTGGGTCTGGATATGCAGCTGGTCAGCGTGGAGTGCGCCTTCGACAGCAGCAAGATTCTCTTCTTCTTCACCGCCGACGAGCGGGTGGATTTCCGGGAGCTGGTGAAAAATCTGGCCTCCATTTTCCACACCCGCATCGAGCTGCGGCAAATCGGCGTCCGGGACAAGGCCAAAATGGTCGGTGGCCTGGGCATCTGCGGCCGCCCCTTCTGCTGCGCCAGCTTCCTGGAGGATTTCCAGCCCGTTTCCATCAAAATGGCCAAGACCCAGAATCTGAGCCTGAACCCCACCAAAATTTCCGGCACCTGCGGCCGGCTCATGTGCTGCCTGAAATACGAGCAGGACGCCTACGAGGACCTGCTGCGCCGGACCCCCAAGGAGGAATCCTTCGTGGACACCCCCGAGGGCCGCGGCACCGTGGTGGAGGTGAGCCTGCTGCGGCAAAAGGTGAAGGTCCGGATGGAGGATGCGCCGGAGACCGTCAGCGTCTTCGCCAACGAGGACATCGCCGTGTTCCGCAACGGCAAGGCCAAGAAAAATGACCCGCCCATCCCCGACGACTGGGCCCCCATCTCCGGCAGCGGCAAGCGGGTCCGCCGGGAGAAGAAGGAAGAGGATACCGCATTCCTGGACCCCATCAAATTCCGCTACCGGGAGGAATCCGTGGTGGACGAGCCCGCCCCCGAGGCCGAAAAGCCCCAGCGCCCCCGCCGCCGGAAGCCCGCCCCCAAGCCCGCCGAAAAGGCCCCGGAGCCCAAGCAGGAGCCCGCGCCCGCCCCGACGGCCGAGGCGGAAAAGCCCAAAAAACCCCAAAACCGCCGCCGGAATTACCACCACCGCAAGCCGAAAGCCCCCCAAAATTGATACCAGGGCCTGTCCAAATCCGGACAGGCCCTTCCTGCGCTTTGACCTGTAAATGATTGTTTAGAGTAGGAAGCACCCCTTGCCCCCCTCATTTATGAGGGGGGTGGCCGAGCGAAGCGAAGGTCGGGGGGAGTCCGTAAGATGTTACGAATTCGCCGAAAACGTACACAAAATCATAACCTTCTACCGCATGCTCCCC
>JAFTHT010000006.1 GCA_017457285.1 Oscillospiraceae bacterium
GCGAGGCCGTAGGCCGTGGCAATCTCCTGGTACAACTTTGGTCCTAATTCGCACCAAAATCTATGGATAATCCCATTCTACATTGTACGTTCATCGAACTTTTTCCTTATCGTAGATGATACCGGGAGATTGCCACGGCCCTGCGGGCCTCGCAATGACAGCATGATTTTAGTGCGCTAAACAATCATTTACCTTACTACCATTTTTTGCAGACGAAGAATCTCTTAGTCAGATAATCTCCATATCCGTCAATTTCTTCAAAAACGCGGCCACGTCTGCTGTGGCGGTGGCTTCGTCCACATCGTATTCCGACAGCACCGCCGCCACGATTTCCTCCTCGGTCAGGGCGTCGGGCAAAAGCTCCCAGATGAAGGCCCCCACCTCCGTCAGGAAAAACATCCCGTTGTTATCATAGACGGTCTTGCCCACCGGCACCAGGAAGGTATCCCCGGCGATGGTCCGCTTCATCAGTTCTTTTTTGATTTCCATGCTGTACTCCTCTCAATTACCTGCTCGGTCATCCGGCAGACATATTCCGGCACCCCATCGAACCGGCCGGTTTCCGTCACGGTCACCGCGGCGCAGACGCAGCAGAAGGGGCGGTTTTTGCAAACGGTGCATTGGTGGGGCATCCGGATTTCCCTGGTTGTCTGTCGGGTATGCTGCCAGGCCGCCTGGAAGCCCTCCTTCAAAGGATATGCGCCCTCCCCGGGCAGCATGCCGCAGGGCAGCATCCGTCCGTCCCAGGTCAGCCAGAAGCTGCTGGAACCGGCCCGACAGCTCACGCCCTCGTCCAAATCCGCAGGGCACTCCCTCTCCTCCGCCATTCGCTCCGCCAGCCGGTCGAATTCCTCCGGCGGCAGCCGCAGCCTGTCCCACTGGACCGCTGCCTCCGCCGCCTCATCAGCGCTGAGCCGGTGGCCACAGTCGCCGCCAGCGCGAATGGGGGGATACATATAGGATGTCCCCTTCACATGGACCCCCAATTCCTGAGAAATTTCAAATATTTTTTTGATATCTTCCCTATTATACGGCGTAATGGAAACATTCAGCCGCACATCGATTCCCCCGGCCTTCACCGCCCGGATATTCTCCAGCACTTGCTCAAAGGCATCCTGGCCGCACATATTGCGATAGGTGGCGGCGCAGCCGCCGTAGAGGGAGATGTTCACCCGGTAGGGTGGATCCTCCAGCAGCCGCTCCAGGATTTCTCCGGAAAGCAGGGAGCCGTTGGAATTGATGGATACCATAATGCCCATCGCCTTCATGGCGGAATAAATCTCAAAAAAATCCTTTCGGAGGAAGGGCTCGCCGCCGGTGAGCAGGGCGAATACCAGTCCCGCGTCCCTGGCCTGCTCCGCCAGAGAAATCCACTGGGCGGCAGTCAGTTCCCCCTGGGCCTGCTTCAAATGGACGTAGCACATGGGACAATTAAAATTGCACCGGGCCGTCAGCTCGAAGGTCCCCCCGACGGGAATCCCCATCTGCCCGCCCCGGGCATGAAGATAAGTTGCAAGATAAGGTTCCGAACTCATATCCTAATCCTCGATTCTTCCGTTGTTGCGTAGCAAGTAAAACCTGTGGGGGAGAGTCTTGACCCTCCCCTACAGGGTCAGCTCATTTTCCAGCAATTCTACCGCACGGAGGTCCGGGGTACAGGCCAGGTGGTACACCGGCACCGTATTGACGATGCGGCTCACCGCCTCCACGCCCAAGGCCATATCCTCCCGCTCCCAGGTTTCCAGGCTGCAGCCCTCCCAGATTTTCTGGAAAGCCTTGGCTCCGGTGAGCCGGGTCAGCTTATTTTCCGGGGCCTGGGTCAGGTAGACGATGGCCTCGATGGGGGCGGTCATATTTTCCGCCACATGGGAGCTGCCACACAGAGGCACCCCGCAGACCACGCCGCCCCGAACCACCGCCCGGTCGCCGTTCAGGAGTTTCGCCCCCCGGTTTTCGCACCACAGCGCCGCCTGGGTGGATTTTCCCACCCCGGAGGGGGCTGTGAATAAAATCGCCTTCCCCTGGTGCAAAATCGAAGCCGCATGGAGGAACGCTCCACCGCTGCGGGTGATTTGATGCTCCAGCTCCATGGCAATCATCAGAATTTTGGAGGTAAGACCCAGGGGCATGGCATCCTTCTTCACCTGCACCAGGCTCTTGGCCCCATCCCGCCAAATCCGCAGATAGGCTCCGTCGATTTCATTGGCCATCGCCCCCACATAACGGATACGAAGGGGCCCGTTGCCGAATACCCACTGGCGAACATCCCGGTAGAGCAGTTTCCCCTGGGGCTCCGCCAGAGCCGTCACTGCCTCGATTTTAATGGTGTGGTCGTGGCCGCCGTAGGTGCGGAAATTCTCCAGCAGTGCGTTCTCCGTCCCGATTTGCAGCCCATCGAATAAAATCCGGAACCGGACACCGGCGATGTCATAAATCCGTTCCATAACCGCACCTCCCTGTTTTTAGTAAATTTTATCACAAATTCAGCGGCGTGTCAATGAATGGATGCACGCTGTGCAGGAGGGTCTTGTGTGTAGAAATGATTGTTTAGAATAGGAAGCACCCCTTGCCCCCCTCATTTATGAGGGGGGTGGCCGAGCGAAGCGAAGGTCGGGGGGAGTCTGAAATATTGTGAATTGTATACTCCCCCCGCCCCTTCGGGGCACCCCCCTCATAAATGAGGGGGGCAAGAAGTGCTATCGTAAACAATCAACCTCCCTCCCCTGACAGAGGTTTTTTGAATCTATATACATTATATATAAATAATGTCCATATGCGGCGCACATTCACCCACGCTGTATGCACTTTTTTCGACCTGTGGGGCATTGTGTCTAATTCGGGAACCAAAATGGCACAGGGTCTATGAATATTCAACAAAACGATGAATAAATATTCATACATCATTGACAAGTGCGGGATTTTGATGTATAATCGGGTGCATATCAAAGAATACAAGCTCATAGGAGGCTACATAAAATGAACAAAGAAAACATCAAGAAGGTCGTTCTGGCCTACTCCGGCGGTCTGGACACCTCTATCATCATTCCCTGGCTGAAGGAAAACTACAATGACCCCGAGATCATCGCCGTGGCCGGCAACGTCGGCCAGGCCGACGAGCTGGAGGGTCTGGAGGCCAAGGCCATCGCCACCGGCGCCAGCAAGCTGATTGTTGCCGACCTGGTGGACGAGATGGTGGATGAGATCATCATCCCCGCTCTGAAGATGGACGCCAAGTACGAAACCTACCTGCTGGGCACCGCTTTCGCCCGGCCCGTCATCGGCAAGAAGCTGGCTGAGATCGCCATCGCCGAGGGTGCCGACGCCATCTGCCACGGCGCCACCGGCAAGGGCAACGACCAGGTCCGCTTCGAGCTGGCCATCAAGCGGTTCGCCCCCGAAATGAAGATCATCGCTCCCTGGCGGGAGTGGGATATCAAGTCCCGTGACGAGGAGATCGACTACGCCGAGGCCCACAACGTGCCTCTGAAGATCAGCCGGGAAACCAACTACTCCAAGGACAAGAACCTGTGGCACCTGAGCCACGAGGGTCTGGATCTGGAGGATCCTGCCAACGAGCCCCAGTACGAGAAGCCCGGCTTCCTGGAGATGGGCGTTTCTCCCCTGCAGGCGCCCGACGTGCCCACCTACATCTCCATCGACTTCGAGGCCGGCGCTCCTGTGGCCTTCAACGGCCAGAAGATGAAGGCCAGCCAGATCATCGCGGAGCTGAACAAGGTTGGCGGCGCCAACGGCATCGGCATCATCGACATTGTGGAGAACCGGCTCATCGGCATGAAGGACCGGGGCGTTTACGAGACTCCCGGCGGCACCATCCTGTACTTCGCTCACGAGCAGCTGGAGATGCTGACCATCGACCGGGACACCCTCCACGTCAAGCAGAAACTGGCTGTGGACTACGCCGACCTGATCTACAACGGCAAGTGGTACTCCCCCCTGCAGGAGGCCCTGACCGCCTTCGCCAACGAGAGCAACAAGTACGTCACCGGCACCGTCAAGCTGAAGCTCTACAAGGGCAACATCATCCCCGCCGGCACCACCTCCCCCTACTCCCTGTACTCCGAGAATCTGGTCACCTTCGACGAGAGCGACTACGACCAAAAGCAGGCTGAGGGCTTCATCAACCTGTGGGGCCTGCCCACCACCGTCCAGGCTCTGAGAGAGCAGGGCAAGCTGTAAAATAAATCGCTGTCATTGCGAGCCTCAAAATAACGCTGTCATCGCGAACCAGTCCGCAGACTGGTGTGGCGATCCCCAATTCACAGGGAGATTGCCACGCCAGGATGCCCACTGGCTCGCAATGACATCCTGTTTGGCTCGCAATGACATATTGTCTTTTTAGAATGGAGAAAAAATATGGCAAAAATGTGGGCCGGCCGGACCGACGGCATGACTGAGAAAATCGCGGACGATTTCAATTCGTCCATCCGGTTCGACAGCCGAATGTACAAAGAGGATATCACCGGCAGCATGGCTCATGCTGCCATGCTGTCCTATAAGGGCATCATCTCCCAGGCTGATGCCGACTCCCTGATCGCCGGTCTGGAAGAGATTCTGGCCGATATCGACAGCGGCGTTCTCCCCATCGACATGGAGTGCGAGGATATCCATATGTTCGTGGAGCAGGTGCTGACCGAGCGGCTGGGTGACGTGGGCAAGAAGCTCCACACCGCCCGCTCCCGCAATGACCAGGTGGCCCTGGATATCCGGATGTACCTGCGGTCGGAAATTGACGAAATCACCGGCTATGTGCGCCAGCTCATTGCCGCCGTCACCGCCAAGGCAGAGGAATACAAGGCCGCCATCATGCCCGGCTACACCCATCTGCAGCGGGCCCAGCCCATTACCTTCGGCCACCATCTGATGGCCTATGCCATGATGCTGCTGCGGGACCTGGAGCGTCTTTCCGACTGCCGCAAGCGGATGAACCGGTCCCCCATCGGCTGCTGCGCCCTGGCGGGCACCACCTACGACACCGACCGCTATTTTGAAGCAGAAAAATTGGGCTTCGATGGCATCTGTCTGAACAGCCTGGACGGTGTATCCGACCGGGATTTCTGCGCCGAGCTGATGAGTACCATTTCCATTTTGATGATGCACCTGTCCCGTTTCTCCGAGGAAATCATCCTGTGGAGCAGCTGGGAATTCAAATTCGTGGAGCTGAGCGATGCCTACACCACCGGCTCCTCCATCATGCCCCAAAAGAAGAACCCCGATATGGCAGAGCTGGTCCGGGGCAAGACCGGCCGGGTCTACGGCGACCTGATGGCGCTGCTGACCACCCTGAAGGGCCTCCCCCTGGCCTACAACAAGGATATGCAGGAGGATAAGGAAAGCGTCTTCGACGCGGTGGACACCGTGAAGATGTGCCTGCAGGTGTTCATCGGCATGATCGACACCCTGAAAGCCAACACCGCCAATATGCTTTTGGCGGCCCAGAAGGGCTTCATCAACGCCACCGATCTGGCGGATTACCTGGTGAAGAAGGGCCTGCCCTTCCGCAGCGCCTACAAAATTTCCGGCCAGCTGGTGGCCCTGTGCATTCGGGAGAACACCGTCCTGGAGGAGCTGCCCCTGGACACTTATAAGCAGTTCAGCAACCTGTTCGATGAGGAGCTGTACACCGCCATCGATCTGATGGTCTGCGTGGAAAAGCGAATCTCCAAGGGCGGCACCAGTGTGGCCTCCGTGGAAGAACAGATCAACTATGTGAAAGAGATTTTGAGCCATGACTAAGGTTTTTATTGACGGCAGCGCCGGCACCACCGGCCTGCGGATTGCCGACCGGCTGGCCGGACGGCAGGACATCGAGCTGCTGAAGCTCCCCGAGGCCCTTCGCAAGGATGTTTCCGCCCGGAAGGAAGCCCTGTTCGAAGCAGATATTGCTTTCCTGTGCCTGCCGGACGGGGCAGCCATCGAGGCGGTGGCCCTGGCAGAAGGCTCCAATGTAAAAATTATCGACACCTCCACCGCCCACCGAACCAATGATGCCTGGGCCTACGGCTTCGCGGAGCTTTCTCCCGCCCACCGGGAGGCCATCCGAAATTCCAGCCGTGTGGCAAACCCCGGCTGTCACGCCAGCGGCTTCATCGCCTCGGTGTATCCCCTGGTGGCCAAGGGCATCATTCCGGCGGACTTCCCCCTGACGGCTTACTCCCTCACCGGCTACTCCGGCGGCGGCAAGAGCCTGATTGCGGAATACGAAGACCCCGCCCGTGACCCCCGCCACGACAGCCACCGGATCTACGGCACCACCTTAAAACACAAGCACCTGCCGGAAATGCAGAAAATCTGCGGTCTGGCCCAGCCCCCGGTGTTCTCCCCCATTCTGGGCGACTTCTACGAGGGCATGGCCACCAGCATCCTGCTCCCCGGCTTCAACGCTGAGAAGGTTTGGGAAAGCCTGGCTTCTCACTACGAAAACGAAAAAATCGTCACCGTTGCCCCCCTGGGCGGCGACGAAAGCGTCATCTACGCCAGCACCCTGGACGGTAAGGACAGTATGCGCCTGATCGTCACCGGCCACGAAACCCAGACCATGGTCACCGCCCTCTTCGACAACCTGGGTAAGGGTGCCTCCGGCGCCGCCATCCAGAACATGAACATCCTGCTGGGCACAGACGAAACTACCGGACTCAACGTTTAAGTAATAGATACGAGATATGAGATAGGAGATACGAGATATCCTGCATCTTGTCATATCTCGTATCTCGTATCTCATATCTCGTATCTCGTATCTCATATCTCGCATCTCGTATCTTATACATTCAGGAGATAAACAATATGAAGCTGATCTCTGGCGGCGTATGTGCCGCGAAGGGCTTTAAGGCCAACGGTGTCCACTGCGGCATCCGGAAAAATCATACCAAGAAGGATCTGGCGCTGATCGTCAGCGACGTTCCTGCCGCCGCCGCGGCGGTTTATACCACGAATCTTGTAAAGGGCGCCCCCCTGCTGGTGACCAAGGAGAACATCGCCAACGGCACCGCCCAGGCGGTGATCTGCAACAGCGGCAACGCCAACACCTGCAACTGGAACGGCATCCAGATCGCCCAGGATATGTGCGGCCTGGTGGAAAAGGCCACGGGCATCGCCGCTTCCGACGTGGTGGTGGCCTCCACCGGCGTCATCGGCCAGGTACTGGACATCACCCCCATCGCCGAGCATATGGCGGAGCTGACCGAGGGTCTTTCCTACGAGGGCAGCCTCAACGCCGCCCAGGCCATTATGACCACCGACACCATCTCCAAGGAGATCGCGGTGGAGTTCACCGTGGGAGGCAAAACCTGCCGCATGGGCGGCATCGCCAAAGGCAGCGGCATGATTCACCCCAACATGGCCACCATGCTGGTGTTCATCACCACCGACTGCGCCATCAGCCCCGCCATGCTCCAAAAGGCCCTGTCCCACGACATTACCAACACCTTCAATATGCTCTCCATCGACGGCGACACCTCCACCAACGACATGGTGACGGTGCTGGCCAACGGCATGGCGGGCAACGCCGAAATCACCTGCGAGGGTGACGATTTCGCCGTCTTTATGAAGGCCCTGAACACCCTGACCATCTCCCTGTGCCGGACCATCGCCGGCGACGGCGAGGGTGCCACGAAGCTGCTGGAATGCACCGTCACCGGTGCGGATACCCTGGAGGCCGCTAAAACCGCCGCCAAGAGCGTCATCTGCTCCAGCCTGCTCAAGGCCGCCATGTTTGGCGCCGATGCCAACTGGGGCCGGGTGCTGTGCGCCATCGGCTACAGCGGCGCGGATGTGGACGTAAGCAAGGTGGATGTATCCTTCCGCTCTGCCAAGGGCGAAATTGCCGTCTGCAAGGACGGCGCCGGCATCCCCTTCTCCGAGGAAATCGCCAAGGAGATTCTGCTGGAGAAGGAAATCGACATTCTGATTTCTGTGGGCAACGGTCCCTACAGCGCCTCCGCCTGGGGCTGCGATCTGACCTACGACTACGTCAAAATCAACGGCGACTACAGAACCTGATTCTCTCATACCGTAGGGGAGGGTCTTGACCCTCCCTCAACCTCCCGTTACTGAGCTGCTTCATTCTGTGCGAGCCGGCATCGTTTTCGCAACAATCGTTCCGCTCAATCATCCTGCGTTGAGGGAGGGTCAAGACCCTCCCCTACAGATTATAACCTCCAAAAGGAGATGTTCATTATGGAATCCCATTTCTCCAATGCCCAGCGGGCAGAGGTGCTGACCGCTGCCCTGCCCTACATTAAAAAGTACAGCGGCAAGACCATCGTCATCAAGTACGGCGGCAACGCCATGATCAACGAGCAGCTGAAGCAGCAGGTCATGGAGGACATCGCCCTGCTGTGGCTCATCGGCGTGAAGGTGGTGCTGGTTCACGGCGGCGGCCCTGAAATCAGCGAGACCATGAAGCGCCTGGGCAAGGAAGCCAAATTCGTGGACGGCCTCCGGGTCACCGACAAGGAGACTGTGGACATCGTTCAAATGGTGCTGGCCGGTAAAATCAACAAGACCCTGGTGAACCTGATTCAGATGAAGGGCGGCCACGCCGTAGGCCTGAGCGGCATCGACGGCGGCATCATCGAAGCCAAAATGAAGAACGAAGCCCTGGGCTTCGTGGGCGAGATTACGAAAATCCGCCCCCAGCCCATCAACGACCTGCTGGAGAAGAACTACATCCCGGTCATTTCCACCGTGGCCAGCGACCGTCAGGGCAACACCTACAACATCAACGGCGACACCGCCGCCGCCTGGATTGCCGGGGCTCTGAACGCCGAGCGGCTGATTATGATGACCGACATCGCCGGTATCCTGATGGATAAGGACGACCCCAACACCCTGCTCCCGGCGGTCACCGTGTCCGAGGCCAAGAAGCTGTACGACAGCGGCGTCATCTCCGGCGGTATGATTCCCAAGGTGGACTGCTGCATCGACGCCCTGGCCCAGGGTGTGGAAAATGTTACCATCATGGACGGCCGTATCCCCCACTCCATCCTCATGGAGCTGCTGACCGACGAAGGCGCCGGTACCATGGTCATGAAAGGCTGATTTTATGAGCATCACTTCGATTGATAAAGAATACGTCGCCGGCACTTACGGCCGGTTCCCGGTGGAGCTGCTGTGCGGCAAGGGGAGCCTCCTCACCGGCACCGATGGCAAGCGGTATATCGACATGGGCTCCGGCATCGGCGTAACCTGCTTCGGCACCGCCGACGAGGAATGGCTGGCCGCCGTCACCGAGCAGCTGAATAAGCTCCAGCACACCTCCAACCTCTACTACACCGAGCCCTGCGCCCTGCTGGCCAAGGCCCTGTGCGAAAAAACCGGCATGAAGAAGGTTTTCTTCTCCAATTCCGGCGCAGAGGCCAATGAATGTGCCATTAAAGTTGCCAGAAAATACTCCGCCGAGAAAAAGGGCGACGACCACTACACCATCATCACCCTGGTCAACTCCTTCCATGGCCGGACTCTGACCACCCTGGCCGCCACCGGACAGGACCATTTCCACCAGCTCTTCAATCCCCTGACCCCCGGCTTCCTCAGCGTCCCCGCCAACGATGTGGCGGCGCTGGAAGCGGCCGTGGCAGATTGCAAGCCCGCCGGTATCATGATGGAAATCGTCCAGGGCGAAGGCGGCGTGCTGCCCCTGACCGCCGAATTTGTCCAGGCCGCCGCCAAGCTGGCCAAGGAACAGGACATCCCTCTCATCATTGACGAAGTCCAGACCGGCAACGGCCGCACCGGCAAGCTCTATGGCTATATGCACTTCGGCATCCAGCCGGATATCGTTTCCACTGCCAAGGGCCTGGGCGGCGGCCTGCCCATCGGTGCCACGCTGATGAGCGAGAAGGTCCAGAACGTCCTGGGCCCCGGCGACCACGGCTCCACCTACGGCGGCAACCCGGTTTGCTGCGCCGGTGCCCTGAGCGTGATCCGGCGGCTGGATGACCGGTTCCTTGCCGAAGTCCAGGCGAAAAGCGACTATATTTTCTCCCAGCTGGAGGGGGCCGAGGGCGTCCTGTCCGTCTCCGGCATGGGCCTGATGATTGGCATCGAAACGGTCCGCCCCGCCAAGGAAGTTTTGGCGCAGTGCATGGAACAGGGCGTCCTGTGCCTCACCGCCAAGACCAAAGTGCGGCTCCTGCCCCCCCTGAACATCCCCATGGACGTGCTGAAAGAGGCCATCGGCATCATCAAAGCCGCTTGTAAGAACTGAAATACCATGTCATTGTAATCAAAAAGAACGGATTGCCACGGGCTCAACGGCCCTCGCAATGACAGTACGATTTTGAAAGGAGCATTCATCATGTCCCTGAAAAATAAGCATTTTCTGAAGCTGCTGGATTTCACGCCCGAGGAGATTGGGTATCTGATTGATCTGGCCGCCGATTTGAAGGCAAAGAAAAAGGCCGGTATCCCCCACCGGCTTTGCGAGGGCAAGAATATCGCCCTGATTTTCGAAAAAACCTCCACCCGGACCCGGTGCGCCTTTGAGGTCGCCGCCACGGACCTGGGTATGCACCCCACCTACCTGGACCCCTCCGGCTCCCAGCTGGGCAAGAAGGAGTCCATCGCCGATACCGCCCGGGTCCTGGGCCGGATGTATGACGGCATCGAGTACCGGGGTTTCGGCCAGACGATTGTGGAAGATTTGGCGAAATACGCCGGTGTTCCCGTGTGGAACGGCCTGACCAACGAGTTCCATCCCACCCAGATTCTGGCGGACTTCCTGACCATCCGGGAGCACTGCGGCGGGCTGAAGGGCAAGAAGCTGGTGTACATGGGCGACGCCCGGTACAACATGGGCAACTCCCTGATGGTGGGCTGCGCCAAGATGGGGATGCACTTCGTGGCCTGCGCCCCGGAGAAGTATTTCCCCAACGCCGAGCTGGTGGCCACCTGCCAGCAAATCGCCGCCGAAACCGGCGCGGTGCTGGAATTCAATCCCGACGTGGCCGCCGCTGTCAAGGGTGCCGATGTGATCTACACCGATGTGTGGGTGTCCATGGGCGAGCCGGACGAGGTCTGGAAGGAGCGGATCGAAGACCTGCTGCCCTACCAGGTGAACAAGGCCGCCATGGACATGGCAGGTTCTCAGTGCCGCTTTATGCACTGCCTGCCCGCATTCCACGACCTGAACACCACCATCGGCAAGCAGATCCACGAAAAATTCGGTCTCACCGCCATGGAAGTCACCGACGAGGTCTTTGAAAGCCAGCAGTCCATCGTTTTCGACGAAGCCGAAAACCGGATGCACACCATCAAAGCCGTCATGGCCGCCACTCTGGCATAACATAAAAACACTCCTGACACCTCAAATCGTGCCAGGAGTGTTTTTGTTTAGAAATTCCCCACCTCGGCGGACTTCATTTGCAGCTGCAATTTATCCGCAATCAGGGCGATGAACTCCGAATTGGTGGGTTTGCCCTTGGTGTTGCTCACCGTGTAGCCAAAGAACCGCTGCAAGGTATCCAAATCTCCCCGATCCCATGCAACCTCAATGGCGTGGCGGATGGCCCGCTCCACCCGGCTGGGGGTGGTCTGGAATGTTTTCGCCACCTGGGGGTACAATACCTTGGTGATGGCGTTGATCACGTCCATATCATTGACAGCGATGATGATGGCCTCCCGGAGGTACTGGTAGCCCTTGATATGGGCCGGGACGCCGATTTCGTGGATGATACTGGTGACCATGGATTCGATGCCGGTTTTGTCCGGGCGGCGGGGCTCCCGGCGGCTGTCGGTGCCGCCCCGAATCTCCTCCAGCCGCTCCACCAGAGCGGCGGTATCACAGGGCTTCAGCATCAGATACCGCACCCCCAGATCCGCAGCCGCCCGGGCCACATACTCCGTAAGGAAACCGGATGTAGCCAACGTCGCCGGCTTGCGGTCCAGGGCCTTGAGAATGGCGATGCCATCCCGCTTCGGCAGCATCATGTCCAGCACCAGCACATCGACACGACGCTCCTCCAAAAAGCGCAGCGCCTGCTCCCCATCCGTGGCCGTTCCCAGGACCTGAAAGCCACCGGCCTGCCGCACGGCGGCGGCCAATTGGCTGCAAAATTCCTCCGAATTGTCCGCAATAAATACGGTGGTTTGCTCGTTCATAAACTTCCTCTCCTGACAGTTTTAGATTGTCCCCCCATCGCGGCCGTCTCTCCCCGCCGCGTGCGACAAATATAATTTAGCATGATCAGCCACTTTTTGCAATAAGAGTGCAGAACTTTTCGCTCGTCATTTTCCGCCTTTTTTCATTGTTTTTGTGATTTTTTCATACTTTTCGTCACTTTTGCCCCCATTTTCGGGCGAATCCTGACGAGTCCGCCCCTGCCTTGACGAACAAGCCATTTTGGGGTACAATCGGATTAACCTTCCATAAATGATTGCTATATTGTAGGGGGCTCAATGGTCACACTTACAGGCAATCCTCAATCACCTTTCAACCAAGGAGAAAATCTATGCAAATTCATGATTTATGCGCCTTTTTGGATGCATCCCGCAGCCGCTTTCATGCGGCGGCAGAGGTGTGCCGTCGGCTTTCCGCGCAGAGCTATGCCCGTTTGGAGGAAAATCGCCCCTGGGAACTGATTCCCGGCGGAAAATACTACTTCTGCCGGGGTGGCTCCGCCGTTCTCGCCTTCCGGATCCCTAACGGTATCCCCACGGGCTTCCTGATGAGCGCCAGCCATCTGGACCGCCCCACCTTCCTGGTTAAGGAAAACGGCGAGCTGACCGGGGACTGCACCCGTATCGCCACCGAGGGCTACGGCGGTATGCTGATTCACTCCTGGCTGGACCGCCCCCTGTCCATCGCCGGACGGGTGTTGGTGGAAACGGAAACCGGCATCGAAAGCCGCCTGGTGGACATCGACCGGGATTTGTGCCTGATTCCCAACCTGGCCATCCATCAAAACCGCACCGCCAACGACGGTGTCAAATGGAATACCGCCGTGGATACTCTGCCCCTGCTGGGGGGTAAAAACGCCGCCGGTAAGCTCCGCTCGTGCCTGGAAGAGGCCGCCGGAGGCAATATCATCAGCCAGGACCTGTACCTGTACCTCCGGGAGGAGGCCCGAATCTGGGGCATGGACGAGGAATACATCAGCGCCCCCGGCCTGGACGATTTGGAGTGCGTTTGGGGATGCCTGCAAGGCTTCCTGCAGGCCAAGGAAAGCGGCAGCATCCCCATGCTGTGCCTGCTGGACAGCGAGGAGGTGGGCTCCGCCTCCGCAGAAGGTGCCGACAGCACCTTGATCAGCGGTACTCTGGAGCGGATTTGCCGGGCGCTGGATTTGAATCAGGCCACCATGCTTGCCAACTCCTTCATGGTTTCGGCGGACAACGCCCATGCCGTCCACCCCAACCACCCGGAGCTTTCCGACAAAACCGGTGCCGTCCAGCTCAACGGCGGCGTGGTCATCAAATTCAACGCCAATCAGAGCTACACCAGCGACGGCTTCTCTGCCGCCATCTTCCGGAAAATCTGCGCCGATGCGGGAGTTCCCACCCAGACCTTCTACAACCGGGCGGACCTCCGGAGCGGCTCCACCCTGGGCCGCATCTCCCTGAACCATGTATCGGTGCCCTCGGTGGACATCGGTCTGGCTCAGCTTGCCATGCATGCCTGCTACGAAACCGCCGGCACCGCCGACCCCATCCACCTGGAGAAGGCCATGGCCGCCTACTACGGTGCCACCCTCACCGCCACCGCCAGCGGCTGCGAAATAGGATGATACCGCCCCCGGAGTCGCCGCTCCGGGGGTTTTTGAAAAAAAGTTGTAGGAAAACCGGAACAACTGTGCTATGATATATATTGAGGTGTTTTATCATGGAAAACGAACAGCAAGAAAAATTTGAGCCCCGGCCTACCTGGCAGGTTTGGCTGGCCCGGGTTGGGCTGGTCATTATGATTATTGCCGTGATTCTCTGGCTGTGGCACATCGCCAGCGGCGGGCAAATCCGATGAAAATACTCGGCATCGACCCCGGCTACGGGATCACCGGCTTCGGGCTGATTGAGGCGGAGCGGAATCAATTCCGGCTCCTGCGCTGCGGCGCCATCACCACGCCCCCGGGGATGGATTTTTCCGCCCGGCTGGAGATTATTTACGAGGATATGCGCCAGCTGCTGGACATGGCCAAGCCCGATGTGGTGGCCATCGAGGAGCTGTTTTTCGGGCAAAATGTCACCACCGGCATTGGCGTGGCCCAGAGCCGGGGGGTGATCCTGCTTGCCATCCGACAGGCTGGGCTGGAGATGTTTCAATACAAGCCCATGCAGGTCAAGCAGGCGGTGGTGGGCTACGGCAACGCCACCAAGCACCAGGTTCAGGATATGACCAAGCGGCTGCTCCACCTGACCGCCATGCCCAAGCCCGACGACGCAGCCGACGCCATCGCCATCGCCCTCTGCCACGCCCGCTGCTGCACATCGCTGCTGGCACAATGCCGCAATCAATAACTGTCATTACGAGCCCGTGGAGAGATTGCCACGTCGGGCTTCGCCCTCCTCGCAATGACAGTATTCTAGGAGGAAAACCATGCTCTACTACGTTTCCGGCCCTGTGGCTGTTTTGGAGCCGGGGCTGGCCGTGATTGACTGCGGCGGCGTCGGCTATGGCTGCCGGGTCACCGCTTACACCGCCGGGCAATTGAAGCTCAATCAGCCCGCACGGCTCTACATCACCGAATCCATCCGGGAGGACGCCTTCGACCTCTACGGTTTCATCAGCAAAGAGGAACAGCGGTGCTTTGAACTGCTGACCTCCGTCACCGGCGTGGGGCCCAAGGCCGCCATGGCCATCCTCTCTGCCGGCGGCCCCCAGAATTTCACCCTGGCCGTCATGACCGGGGACGAAAAAATGCTCACCGCCGCCCAGGGCGTGGGCAAAAAAATCGCCCAGCGAATCATCCTGGAGCTGAAGGACAAGGTTGGCGGCGCCAATATGGAGCTGGATTTCTCCGGCCCCACCGTCTCCACCCCGGTCCAGGCCGGCAACAGCGCAGCCCTGGCTACCGCCGCCCTGCAGGAGCTGGGCTACTCCCCCGCCGAAATCGCCGCCGCCCTCAAGGGCGTGGACCCCAAGGCCACCACCGAAGAAATGGTCCGCTACGCCCTAAGAGCTATGGTGATGAAAGGCTAAATATCCGAGATACGAGATACAAGATACGAGATACGAGATATGCTAATGAATATCTCGTATCTCATATCTCATATCTCATATCTCCTTTCGGAGGTTTTTATGAGCTTAGAATTCTCTCAGGAACTGGATACACCCCTGATTTCTCCGGTCTATGCCCCCCAGGATGCGGGGGAAATCGGCCTGCGGCCCAAGCTGCTCTCCGACTACACCGGCCAGGAGAAGGCCAAGGGGAATCTTTCTATTTATATTGAAGCCGCCCGCCGCCGGGGCGAGCCCCTGGACCACACCCTGCTCTACGGCCCTCCCGGTCTGGGCAAGACCACTCTGGCAGGGGTCATCGCCAACGAGATGGGGGTGAACATCCGGGTCACCTCCGGCCCCGCCATCGAAAAGCCCGGCGACCTGGCGGCGCTGCTGACCAACCTGAACCCCGGCGACATCCTGTTTATCGACGAAATTCACCGCCTGAACCGGGTCGTTGAGGAAATTCTGTACCCCGCCATGGAGGATTTCGCCATCGACATCATCGTGGGTAAGGGCCCCAGCGCCAACTCCATCCGGCTGGATCTGCCGAAATTCACCCTGGTGGGCGCCACCACCCGGGCCGGGCAGCTCTCCGCTCCCCTGCGGGACCGGTTCGGCGTTTCCCTGCGGCTGGAGCTGTACACACCGGAGGAGCTGTCGAAAATCGTCACCCGCTCCGCCACCATTCTGGGCATGGACATCGACCCCCAGGGCGCTCTGGAGATTGCCTCCCGGAGCCGCGGCACCCCCCGGCTTGCCAACCGCTTTCTGCGGCGGGTCCGGGACTTCGCCATGGTCCTGGGGGACGGCGTGATTACCAAAGAGGCCGCCGATCTGGCATTGCAGCGGTTGGAGGTGGATCACCTGGGCCTGGATGCCATTGACCGGCGGATGCTCACCGCCATCATCCGCAACTATTCCGGCGGCCCGGTGGGTCTGGAAACCCTGGCCGCCACCATCGGCGAGGAGGCCGTCACATTGGAGGATGTGTACGAACCCTACCTGATGCAGCTGGGATTTTTGACCCGGACTCCCCGGGGCCGCTGCGTCACCGCCCTGGCCTACGACCATCTGCACATCCCCTACGAGGGCCAGACCGCTTTCGACATGGGCTGACAATTGGAATGTTGCATAAATCCGCAAAAAATTTCAGATTTATTTTCATAAAGTATTGACAAATCCAAAAGCATTGTGTATAATGCATCCCGTGGCAATGCCACTATTCTATTTTGACTCCGCGTATTATCCGATCCACAAGAAAGGCTGTCACGGGGCACATTAACCGAAGAGAGGTAAAATCCAATGTACGAAGACAAGACTTTAGTTTGCAAAGAGTGCGGCAACGAGTTCGTGTTCACCGCCGGTGAGCAGGAGTTCTACGCTGAGCGCGGCTTCCAGAACGAGCCCCAGCGCTGCAAGGCCTGCCGTGACGCTCGCAAGAATGCTACCCGTGGCCCCCGTGAGTTCTTCACCGCTACCTGCGCCCGTTGCGGCGGCGAGGCCAAGGTTCCCTTCGAGCCCAAGTCCGATCGCCCCGTGTTCTGCAGCGAGTGCTTCGCTCAGATGCGCGCCAACGGCTAATAACGCAAACAATCTCAGGGTCGGTTTCACCGACCCTGATTTTTTTGGTTTATTGAATGTGCGATAAGCGGTGCGTTTGAATTGCGGTGGCCTACGGCCACCGAGCGCCCCGGAGGGGCGCCATGGCTTCCCCCGGGGGGAAGCTGTCACCGCCGCAAGGCGGTGACTGATGAGGAATGCGGGCGGAAATGTTCGATTTCGTAAAGATTTCAGGCTTAATAATGGGTAAGATTTCAGCAAGTCTTTACGGAATCGTCATCTTAGGTTATCGCCCGCATTCCTCATCCGACCCGGCTTCGCCGGGCCACCTTCCCCCCGGGGGAAGGCATGGGTGCTCCCGCGCCAGTTCGCTAAACAATCATTTACCGTTTATCCGCAATTCGGAAAAGGATTACCGATTCATCCCTTCCAAAAGGGCAAAAAAAGAGCAGCCCGAATGGCCGCCTAACATATTTATTATATCATATCGGTTTTGTATTGTCAACAGATACTTGTATATTTTGCACAGTTTCTGCATAATCAACAAATATAACTTGTTCACTTTGTACAGTATCCCATCTTGAAAAACGAGAAAAATGTGTTAATATATAAGCACAAAGAGGTGATACCAATGTACAGGTAAAACTTCCAGTAACCCACCCACGGCAAAGGCTTTCCCCCATTCTTCCGCTTGATATATAAGTTATCATCCGTTCGTCAGAGGAAAAAATGAATGCCGCGGAAGCATCAAACTTTGTCAAAGAAAGCCCAGCCGATGCCACAGAAAGTGAGGTTAACCATGACTGAACCCAACAATTCCATGAAATGACCCTTGACTGTATCAAACAAAAACAGTCAAGGGTCATTTCATTTTTATATCATCGTGCCATTGGCAATCCCTGCCACCAGGGAGTACATTTCCCTCTCGCTGCGGACGTTGTGGGCCTTGTTTAGAATTTCCTGTTTTTTCTCCTCCGGCATGGCCGCATAGCGATGCATCGCCGCCTCATTTTGCGCCAGGGCCATGCCGAAGCCAATGGGAACCTTGTAAAAATCCATCGAATCACCCCCTTGCGTAGGGCGTGGATAAATCCACCCCCTACGCAATGTTTTTTGATTTTGCTAAACGTTGTCATTGCGAACCAGCGTGCTTAAGTGATGTGGCAATCTCCTGGATTTTCTGAGCATTGATGATTGGGGACCTCTAAAAACTGATTTTCGAGCGGGCGGTGGATATTTTGTCCCAATTTGAAGTCACGAAAACACCAGGAATCCTGGATGTATTTCGGTGTTTTCGGGGCGAAAAGTTGCGGCAAAAGATACGCCGCTTCGCCGAAAAGGAGTTTTTAGAGGTCCCCGATTGTTGTACATTGTGCGTAGCCGTGGGAGATTGCCACGGGCTTCGCCCTCGCAATGACATTCGTTTTTTTACAGCTTCATCGTTGTTACGCCGCCGCGTCCAGCATATTTTCAATGAAAATGCCGTATCCCGTAGTCGGGTCATTGACCAGCACATGGGTCACAGCGCCCACCAGTTTGTTATTTTGCAGAATGGGACTGCCGCTCATGCCCTGGACGATGCCGCCGGTGGTTTGCAGGAGCTTTTGATCTGTCACCCGGAGCAGCAGGTTGCGGCCTTCGGTTTTGTTTTGGGGATAGATTTTCAGAATTTCCACAGAATATTCCTGTACCCTGTCCCCCGAAACCGTGGACAAAATCGTGGCCGGGCCGGGACGGACGGTGGCGGCGGTTTCCATGGTTTCCCCCTGCCAGCCCCGGTCGCAGCTTCCAAAAACGCCACGGCTGGTATTTTTATCCAGACTTCCAATGGGCCGGTCCCCGTCCACCCCGCCCCGGAGCTGCCCCGGTTCGCCGCATTTGCCCCGCTTCACCGACAGGACGCTGGCATCATAGGCCCTGCCGCCGGACATCTCCACCAGCTTGCCATCGGGGCCGTTGACCCCATGGCCCAGACTGCCGAACCGGCCCGTGGCCGGGTCATACCAGGTGACGGTGCCGATGCCGGTGATGCCCTGCCGCAGCCCCACCCCCAGCCGGGGCCCCTGGGCTGTGACCTGGGGCCGCAGATTCAGGGTCTGCTCCTGCTCATTCCGCAAAATCCGCAGCACCACCTGCCCATCGGACCGCTCCAGGGCAAGACGCACATCCTCGGCGCTGTCGATGGTCATCCCATCGATATCCAAAATCTCGTCGCCAATCTGAAGCCCCGCCGCCTTGGCCGGGCCCCCCAATATTTCATCAAATTCCGCCACGGACACCGCGCCGTTGCTCAGCTCCAGCCCGATGACCTCCCCCACCGGCACCAATTCCGCCGCCAGCACCTCCGGCGGCAGCACATACAGACAAATCGCCGCCGCCAGAGTGCCGAAAATCAATTTTTTCATATCCAGCCCTCCTTTTTCGTCTGCCCTGTTAATATTCCAACCTTCGGGGCATGATAACCGCAGTAAAAGTCGAAAATTCAGGGCATGGATTCCAGAATTGGATGGATGTTGGAAATGAATGTTTAGAATAGGAAGCCCTCTTGCCCCCCTCATCTATGAGGGGGGTGGCCGAGCGAAGCGAAGGTCGGGGGGAGTCCGAAACACCGTGAATGGTATACTCCCCCCGCCCCTTCGGGGCACCCCCCTCATAAATGAGGGGGGCAAGAAGTGCTATCGTAAACAATCATTTACCACGCCATCTTCATTGTCTTTTTACCTATTGACAAAGTAGGTAAACAGTGCTAATATTACCCACAGAAATACTAGGTAAAACCAAATCAGGAGGATTCCTATGCAAGTTTACGCAGACAACGCCGCTACGACCAAAATGAGCCGGGTGGCGATTGAGGCCATGGTGCCTTACTTTGAAAATATTTACGGCAACCCCTCCAGCCTCCATTCCATCGGCCAGGAGGCCAAGGAAGCTCTGGAAGATGCCCGGGCCCGGGTGGCCAAAATCCTGGGCTGCGAGCCCCGGGAGGTCTACTTCACCTCCGGCGGCAGCGAGGCCGACAATCAGGCCATCATCTCCGCCGCCCGTCTGGGCCAGCGCAAGGGCAAAAAGCATATTATTTCCACCGCCTTCGAGCATCACGCCGTGCTGCACACCCTGAAAAAACTGGAAAAAGAGGGCTTCGAAATTACCCTTCTGGATGTGAAAAACAACCACAACATCACCGCTCAGCAGGTGCAGGACGCCCTCCGGGCCGACACCTGCCTGGTGACCACCATGTACGCCAACAATGAAATCGGCTCCGTGCTGCCCATCGCCGAAGTCGGCGCCATCTGCAAGGCCGCCGGTGTCCCCTTCCACACCGATGCCGTCCAGGCCGCAGGCCATATCGCCATCGACGTGAAGGCCCAGAACATCGATATGCTGAGCCTCTCCGGCCACAAGTTCCATGGCCCCAAGGGCATCGGCGCCCTGTACTGCCGCCGTGGTCTGGCCCTGACCAACGTCATCGAGGGCGGCGCCCAGGAGCGGGGCAAGCGGGCCGGCACCGAAAACCTGGCCGGCATCATGGGCATGGTGGCCGCCCTGGAGGATTCCATCGCCCACCTGGAGGAGAACACCGCCAAGGTCACCGCCCTGCGGGATAAGCTGATCGCCGGGCTGAGCAAAATCCCCCACTGCGCCCTGAACGGCGATGCCGTGAACCGGCTGCCGGGCAACGTCAGCTTCTGCTTCGAGGGCATCGAGGGCGAGAGCCTGCTGCTCCTGCTGGATATGAAGGGGGTCTGCGCCTCCTCCGGCTCCGCCTGCACCAGCGGCAGCCTGGACCCCAGCCATGTGCTGCTGGCCATCGGCCGGGTCCACGACGTGGCCCACGGCTCCCTGCGGCTGAGCATCTGCGAATACAACACCGAGGAAGAAATCGACCACATCCTCACTGTGGTCCCCGAAGTGGTGGCCTACCTGCGGAGCATCTCCCCGGTGTGGAGAGATCTGCAGAACGGCAAGAGAGAATATATTTTGTAACAAATTTTATGTCATCGCGAACCAGTCCGCAGACTGGTGTGGCGATCCCCCAGCTTCACGGAAACTGTATTGAAAGCCTCTCCGAAAACTTCGGAGATTGCCACGCCAGTGTGCGCACTGGCTCGCAATGACATGCATCATTTTACAATTAAGGAGAATTAAATTATGGCACTGTACAGTGAAAAAGTTATGGATCATTTCACCCATCCCCGGAACGTGGGCATCATCGAGAATGCCGACGGCATCGGTGAGGTGGGCAACGCCAAGTGCGGCGATATTATGAAGATTTATCTGAAGATCGAAAACGACATCATCGTGGATGTGAAATTCGAGACCTTCGGCTGCGGCTCCGCCATTGCCTCCAGCTCCATGGCCACCGAGATGATCAAGGGCAAGTCCATCCAGGACGCCATGGCCCTTACCAACAAGGCCGTGGCCGAGGCTCTGGACGGTCTGCCCGCCCACAAGCTCCACTGCTCCGTGCTGGCGGAAGAGGCCATCAAGAATGCCCTGAAGGACTACTACGACCGCAACGGCATCCCCTACGACGAGAAGCAGTTCCCCGACTGTGAGCATTGCGCCCACTGCGATTGAGCCATGATCGTATCCACCAAGGGCCGCTACGCCCTGCGGGTGATGGTGTACCTGGCCCAGCACGGCGATGAGGAGCGCATCCCCCTGAAGGAAATCGCGGAATCGGAAGGCATTTCCCAAAAATATCTGGAATCCATTATGACGGTGCTGTCCAAGGCCGGATTTGTGGACGCCGTCCACGGCAAGGGCGGCGGCTACCGGCTGAACCGGCCCGTGGAAAGCTACACCGTGGGCGCCATCCTGAAGCTGACGGAAGGGAGCCTGGCCACGGTGTCCTGCACAAGCCAGGGCCCCGCCGCCTGCGCCCGGTCCACCTGCTGCCAGACCCTGCCTATGTGGGAGCGGCTGGATAAAATGGTGGACGACTTCTTCGAAGGCATCACCCTGGCAGATCTGCTGGCCGAAAATCCCGCGACTTTGTAGGGAAGGGTTACTTCATAACAACATTTCAAGGGGACCTCTAAAAACTGATTTTCGAGCGGGCGGTGGATATTTTGTCGCAAATTGAAGTCACGAAAACACCAGGAATACTGGATGTATTTCGGTGTTTTCGGGGCGAAAAGTTGCGGCAAAAGATACGCCGCTTCGCCGAA
>JAFTHT010000053.1 GCA_017457285.1 Oscillospiraceae bacterium
ATACTGACCCTTGGCAGCGGCGGGCTTTGCCTTGACCACAGCCTTGACCAGGGTATCCATGTTCTCAGCCAGCTTCTCGGAGCCGAAGGACACCTTGCCGATGGGACAGTGGATGATGTTGGTCTTGTCCAGACGGTACTCGACCTTACCGGCCTTGATCTCCTTGACGGCAGCGCCGACGTTGGGAGTCACGGTGCCGGCCTTGGGGGAGGGCATCAGACCCTTGGGGCCCAGGACCTTACCCAGACGGCCAACAATACCCATCATGTCGGGGGAAGCAACGACCACGTCGAACTCGAACCAGTTCTCCTTGGTGATCTTCTCCACCAGATCCATGCCGCCGACATAATCAGCGCCGGCCTCTTTGGCCTCGTCCACCTTGGCGTCCTTGGTGAACACCAGCACCCGGCGGGTCTTGCCGGTGCCGTTGGGCAGAACGACAGCGCCACGGACCTGCTGGTCGGCGTGACGGGAGTCGACACCCAGCTTAATGTGCAGCTCGACGGTCTCATCGAACTTAGCGGAAGCACCCTTCACGACCAGATCCAGGGCTTCGTTGGGATCATACTGAACAGAGCGGTCAATCAGCTTGGCGCTCTCCTGATACTTTTTGCCTCTAAACACTTTGTTATCCTCCTATATAGTGGTGATGCGGAATAATCCTCCCACATTTCCGGGGAATCCCCGGGCAGCGAACATCAATTAGTCAACGACGGAAACGCCCATGGAGCGGCAGGTACCGGCGACCTGGCTCTCAGCAGCCTCCAGGCTGTGGCAGTTCAGATCGGGCAGCTTGGTCTTAGCAATCTCAGTAATCTGAGCCTTGGTGATGGTGCCGACCTTGTTCTTGTTGGGAACGCCGGAGCCACCGTTCAGACCGATGGCCTTCATAACCAGCAGGGGGGTGGGGGGAGTCTTGGTGATGAAGGTGAAGCTGCGGTCAGCGTAAACAGTGATGACGACAGGAATCTTGTAGCCCTCCATATCCTTGGTGCGGGCGTTGAATTCCTTGATGAAAGCAGCGATGTTGACACCGTGCTGGCCCAGAGCGGGGCCTACAGGGGGAGAAGCAGTAGCCTTAGCGGCGTTGATCTGCAGTTTGATAATACCAGTGACTTTCTGTGCCATGATAAGCACCTCCTGAATAAGATGTGGTAATGATGCGCCTTGGCGCATGTTTTTCGGGGCTCAGGCCCCTCCCACGTTCCGGCCGGTAATCCGACCCGATGCGTTTACTGGGAAACGACCTCTACCATGTCGAGTTCGAACTCGACGGAGGTCTCGCGGCCAAACATGGATACAATCACGTTGACAGCGTTGTTTTCGACCTCGATGCTCTCCACAGTACCGGTGAAGGAGGTCAGAGGGCCGTCCAGAATCCGGACGGTATCGCCAACGGCATAGTTGACGATGATTTCCTTCTTTTCCACGCCCATGGCGTAGACCTCTTCTTCGGTGAGGGGAGTGGGGTCGTTGCTGGAGGAGCCCACGAAGCCGGTGACGCCGCGGACATCCTTGATGACGTGCCAGGTATCATCGCTGTAAACCATCTTCACCAGCACATAACCGGGATAAACCTTCCGCTCGTAGGTCTTGCTGGCCCCGGACTCGGTGATCTCGGTGACAGTTTCCACAGGAATGGAGATCGCATGGATCACATCCTGCAGATTGCGGCTCTCGACGGTCTTTTCGATGGTGGCTTTTACAGTGTTTTCATAACCGGAATAGGTATGGACCACATACCACTTTGCGTTATCAGCCATATCTAATCCTTAGTGCTGATGGGCAAAGGCATCAATCAGCTTGCTGATGCCGAAACCGGC
This sequence comes from Oscillospiraceae bacterium, assembly GCA_017457285.1. Lineage (GTDB taxonomy): Bacteria > Bacillota > Clostridia > Oscillospirales > Oscillospiraceae > Faecousia. Next base: position 1,824 of record JAFTHT010000053.1, read on the forward strand.
CACGAAGTAGAACATCCAGATGAACACGCCGACCACCAGAACACAGGCGGCGACGATCAGGGTGTTCTTGAGTACCTGCTTGGGGGTGGGCCAAACGACCTTCTTCAGCTCGCTCTTCAGCTCACGGAAGTACTTGCAGGTCTTGCCCCAGGTTCTTTTGAACCAGTTTTCCTTCTTGACTTCAGACATTTCCGGTACCCTCCTTACTTAGTCTCGTTGTGAGTGGTGTGCTTCTTGCAGAATCTGCAATACTTCTTCATTTCGAGACGGTCAGGGTCATTCTTCTTGTTCTTCATGGAATTGTAGTTTCTCTGCTTGCACTCGGAGCATCTCAAAGTGACTTTCACGCGCATAACGGCACCTCCTTAAAAATTGCCTCCCTGTATCAGCCCGGCTAGGATAAATTTAGCAAGCGGCGAACTACAAATCACCGCTCCGGGCCTGAAAAATGGGCGCACCAAAAGCACCCTTTTTTCACAGGTAAAGCCATTCTACCACAGGGCGGGGCAAGAGTCAACAACTTTTTTGCTGAAAATGTAGTTTTTTTACGGAATGTTTTGCTATGTAAGCCGCATAATTGATAATGAGGTGATTTGAAATGAAAAAGTGGAAGGTTTACGCCCTGTGGATTGGTCTGGCTGAAGCGGTGGGGGCATTGTCCGCCCTTTTGAGCCGGGAGGGGATGCGACTTTACAGCGACACGGCAATCCAGCCACCCCTTTCTCCGCCAATGATTCTGTTTCCCATCGTATGGGGTATTCTGTTTGCGCTGATGGGCATCAGCGCGGCTCGCATTTGGCTGTCGCCGGAATCTCCAGAGCGGAGCCGGGGGCTGAATCTGTTTATCACACAGCTGGTTGTCAATTTCTTCTGGAGCCTGATATTCTTTAATTTGCAGGCCTATGGCTTTGCGCTGCTCTGGCTGCTGCTTCTGTGGGTGCTGGTGGCCTGGATGATTCTGACCTTCCGAAAAGTAGATCCCCTTGCAGCTTGGCTTCAACTCCCATACCTGATTTGGCTGACCTTCGCAGCCTACCTAAACGCTGGCGTATGGCTGCTGAATCGGTAATTTGGTTTATGGTGTAAATGATTGGTTACGATAGCATCCCTTGCCACCCTCATTTATGAGGGTGGCAAGGGATGCTTCCTATTCTAAATAATCATATACAGCTTCATGTTGCATTTCTCTTCTTTTTGATATATACTGGTCAAAAAAGAAAGGGTGCGGATGTATGAAAATTTTGGCGGTTGATTATGGCGATGCCCGGACTGGGATTGCGATTTCGGATTTGCTGTGCAGCATTGTAGGCTCCACCACGGTGATTCACAGCCGGAACCAGGATAAAACGGTGGATGAGATTCTTCGTCTGGTCCGGGAAAACGGGGTGGGGGAGATTGTTGTTGGTCTGCCGAAAAATATGGATGGTACCGAAGGCGTCCGGGCGGAGCTGTGCCGCAGTCTTGCTGCCCGGCTGGAGGCGGACTCCGGCCTGCCGGTGAAGCTTTGGGACGAACGCCGGACTACGGTGGAGGCCCACAACATCCTCTCCCAGCATAATTACCATGGAAAAAAACGAAAAAACACCGTGGATGCTGTGGCGGCCTCTTTGATATTGGAGGGTTATCTTGGCTTTCGCTGCCGGTAAAACAGCTCCCGGGCCCCGATGATAATCAACAGGACACCGAATAGCTTTTGCAGCCCTTCGGTGTCTATCTTTTTGCCCAAAAAGGAAAACAGCGCCGCCATCAGACAGCCGGACAGGGTCGGTAGCAGGAGCTTTTTGAAGGATATCCGGCCCTTTTTCCAATTCAGGATACTGGCAATGAGGGCGCAGGGGAGGAAAAACATCAGATTGATGATTTTGGCAGAGGCCTGGGGCGTTTTTGCTACCAGGGTGAGCCACAGAACCAATAGACTGCCGCCGCCGGTGCCCAGCCCGGTGAGAAAACCCAGAACCATGCCAACGAAGATAGAAACTACCGGATGACCTACCATAAATACCGCACCCCTCCATAAAGAATCAGCGCGCCCAAAAACCGGTGCAGCCAGGCGGTCGGGATACGTTTACCAAAGGTGGCGGCCAGGATTCCTCCCGGAACGCCTCCCAACAGGTAGGGCCATCCCTGTGCCCAGGGCAGCTGCCCCCCGGCGCTGATTACAAGGGATACGACGCAAATCGGAAGAATTATCAGGATAGAGGATGCGAAAACCTCTTCTTCAGAATAGCCCGGACTGCCGGATAGCAGGGGAACCAGAACCATTCCGCCACCGGCACCGAACAATCCATTCACCGCCCCGGCGGCCCCGCCGGCCAATATGGAACGCAGCATAAAAAATCGCCTCCCGGGGGAGTTTCCCACGGGAGGCGGATTTTATTCAGATTAGACGTAGCTACTGGAGCTGTCAATAATCAGGTCGCGATTGATATACTTGGTGTTCTTGGTTTCCAGGGAGATGGATTCGTTCAGTGCCTTCTGCCAGGCTTCCACATCCTCGGAGAGCTTGTCGTTGGTAATCATATAGTCGCGGTACAGCTCCTCGCTGTCGCCAACGTAGAACATGACATGGTATCCATACTCGGATTCCACCAGACCGGTGTCGCCGGTCTTGCGGCTCTCGTCGAAGCACCAGTCGTTGAAATTGGTAACCATCTGGCCGGGGTAGACATCCTCGTACAGGCCGCCGGTGGTGCCGTCGCCGTCGTCGGAGTTCTTGTTGGCCAGCTCAGCGAAGCTGTCCTCGGTGGCAGCGCCAGCCTTCCACTCGTCCAGCAGCTTCTGAGCCTTTTCCTTAGCGGCATTCTTCTCGGACTCGGAGTAGGTGGTTTGACCGGTGGAGCTGTTCTTGGTGCCGCCCTCAAAGGCCACCAGAATGTGGCGCACATTGGCCAGGGCGAAGTTGTTATCGGTGGAATCCAGGAACAGGACCACATAGTAGCCCTTCAGGGTCTTGATTTCCTTACCCTCGGAGTTGGTGGTGGAGGTTTCGTAGGGGATGGCAGTGATGTCGCCGTTCTTCCGGGCCTCGTCACGGAGCCACTCCTGCATCACGGAGCTAATCTTGGAATAGAGGACATCCTTGCTCTCGGTAGCGGTGGAATACTTAACTTCTTCCTTATCCTCTTCCTTATCGTCCTTCTTATCATCCTCTTCCTTATCGCCTTCGGAGGGCTCGGTGGCCTCGGGCTCGGAAGCGCCGGTGGACTCGGAGGGGTCGGTAGCACCGGTGGACTCGGAGGGATCGGTGGGCTCGCTCACATCGTCGGTCTGCGCCTCAACCTCAGCGGAAGGCTCGGTAGCCTCGGCGGAGGGCTCAGTAGCCTCAGAAGAAGGTTCGGTAGCTTCGGTGGAGGGGTCGGTGGCGTCGGGCTTGCTGTCGTCCTTATCTTCGTCCTTACCCTCGTCCTTGGAGGTATCCTTCTCTGCCATGGCCTTTTCCATGGCCTCGATGGCGGCGTTCAGCTTTTCGACGCTGTTGTTTTCAGCATTAGCCAGATTTTCAGCGGCTTCCTTCAGTGCGGCCTTGGCAGCTTCCAGCTCAGCCTCGGTGTAGGTAACATTGCCTTTGTCGTCCTTGGTGCCGCCTTCCTTGAACTTGTCCAGGTTCAGATAGAAGCTGGCGTAGCTGTAGGAGTTGTACTCATACTTCTTGCCATCCTCAAAGGCCCGCAGGTCGGAGGGCTGGTAGCTGTTCTTGATTTCCTCGGTGTGGTGGTTGTAGTAGGAGCTGGCCAGGGAAGTGACCTCGTAGTACTTCTTGTAGCTCTTTTCGCTGGCGCTCTTGCCGTAGATGGACTGCAGGTACTTGGTGGCATTGCTGTAGCCCTTGCTCTCGGCATAGTCATCCATGCTGTCGTAGAGCTTCTGCATGGCATCGGCCTCGTCCTTGGGCAGCTCGTAACCGGCGGCCTTGGCGGCATCGTACAGCGCGTAGGTGTTCTTGGCCTGGTTAACGGCCATATCCACAAAGTTATCGGCCCAGGTCTTGCCGGTGGTCTTATCGATGACCTGCTCACTCAGGGGAGTGGTGGTGCTGAGCAGATAGCTCAGATAGCTGCTATACTCGTTGCAGTACTGGTTGATGGCATCGATATAGAAGTAGTTCAGTTCGGTAGCGGTCACCTTGTGGTCGCCAACCTTTACGGCGGTGGTCATACGCTCCAGAGCAACGGTAACGGGGCCCTTCAGGGCGATGCCCGCCACGATGGCCACGCACAGGGCGATGACAACCCAGAAACTCCAAGTGTAAATCTTCAGCTTGGTAGCTTCCTTCTTTGCTGCCTGCTGCTTTTGGGTCATGCGGGCAGCTTCTTGCTCCTTGCGGAGCTTTTTCTTGCTGGATGCACTCATGGTAATCAATTCCTCTCATTTGATCCTATTGGTAGGTACGCCAATGGGTCTTGACGCATAGACCCTAGCATTATAACCGATTCCGCCCCCGGTTTCAAGTAGGATATTTGCGAAAAATACAAAAAATCAAAAAAATTTACAATTGGGGTTAAAAAAGTAAGGGGAGCCGAGGCTCCCCTTACCGATACCCGCTTTAGCCGTGTGTGCCCGATGTGACCTGCACGAAACGGCAGGTGGGATGCCGCTCCTGTCCTTAACTGCTTCCAACGTCCACCCATCGTCGAAGCGTGGGCGGGAGGCCTGCAAACCGGGCAGGAAGTCTAACGTCCCGATGATAAAATGTGGGTCCAAAAGGACACATCACGAACCAAGCAGGCAGTTATTATTCTTCGTCCTCTTCGTAGAGTTCATCCATGATGAGGCTGTAGACCGCCTCCAGCTCCGCTTCGTCCTCGATGGCGCAGAGGATGGGCTCGCCGTCCTCTTCTACGGATTTGAGGATGCTGACCTCCAGATTTTCCTCTTCACTGCCGGCGGGGATTACCGCCAGGTAGGTAAAACCATTGTAATCCAGGCTGGACAGAACCTCCAGCTCATATTCGGTACCGTCTTCATCCACGATGGTCATAAAATCGGAACCGTACTCCTCGCTCATTGGTATCGCTCCCTTCGGTTGCTGTGTCTATACTATACTCCCTTTTGCCCGTAAAATCAAGAGGAAATCTGCTGATGCCCCATTGCGGGGGGTACTATTATAATATGTATAATATTTAATGAATATTCACATTTTGGGGCTTTCGTTTTCTTTTTGGGTATGCTATAATGTTACGACTAGTGTTATATACTATGCCTGTGTATGCCTGCTGATTTGGAGGTCATGATATGTCAGAAAAGAAAAAGAATCGAAGAAGGAAGCCACCCCGCCAGTCCTGGAAGCCCCATTGGCTGCCGAATTCGGTCTATAAGCTGTGGCTGGCGGCTTTTGGCGTGCTGAAAATCGCCGTAGGCGCTTTGGTGACGGTGCTGCTGATTTGTGTCGTTTGCACCTTCGTGCTTGTGGGCATTCTGGGCGGCTATCTGGAGTCGGATATTCTGCCCTTCGCGCAGATCGTCAAGGAAAACTACGATATGGACGAAACGTCCTATATGCATTATGTGGATTCCGACGGAAACATCCAGGAGCTGCAGGAAATCTATGCCTCCAGCGACCGGGAATGGGCCTATTATGAGGATATTCCAGAAGCGCTGATCAATGCGGCCATCGCCATCGAGGATAAGCGCTTCTACGAGCATCAGGGCGTGGACTGGATTACCACGGTGAAAGCCTGTGCCGGTATGTTCTTCGGCACCGGCGATGCCGGCGGCTCCACCATTACCCAGCAGCTTGTCAAAAACATCACCCAGGACGATTCCATCACAGTTCGCCGGAAAATGGTGGAGATTTTCAAAGCCATGGACTTCGAGCGGCGCTACGACAAGGAAACGGTGCTGGAATGGTATCTGAATCTTATCTACTTTGGCGACCGGAAATACGGCGTCAAGAGCGCTGCCGCCCACTATTTTGGCAAAGAGCTGCAGGAGCTGACGCCTGCCCAGTGTGCCAGTTTGATCAGTATCACCAATAACCCCTCTATTTTTGGACCCTACTCCTCTACCTTTGAATACGATGGCCAAATGATGACCGGCAAAGAGCGGAACAAAATCCGTCAAATCAATACCCTCTGGGAAATGCGTAATCAGGGCTACCTGACCGAAACAGAGTACCAGGAGGCGCTGGTTGAGGCGGAGAATATGGAGTTCAAGAGCGGCATCGATTTCCAGGACCGGATGGCCTATTGCGAAAACAAGGAATGCGGCTATCGCTGCACCGTTAAGGAGCTGGCCCAGGAGGAGGACCGCTACTATTGTCCCAAGTGCAGCCGCCGTGTCCCGGTGGGCGATGATGTGTCCCAGGCGGTGTATTCCTGGTTTGTAGACACTGTGCTGGAGGATGTGGCCAGCGTCCTGGCAGCCCGGGACGGCCATATTTGGACCCAGCTGAAATCCCAGGAAAAGGAGCTGTACCTCCAGCTAATCCAGCGGGGTGGCTATCATATCTATACCACTTTGGATATCGATGTGCAAAACGCGGTGGATAAGGTCTATACCGACCTGACCCAGATTCCCGAAACCCAGGGTGCCCAGCAGCTCCAGTCCGGTGTCATTGTTATCGACAACCGAACCGGTGATATTGTGGCCATGGCCGGCGGCGTGGGCGAAAAGGTGGTTTTCGATGCCTTCAATATGGCCACCGATGCCGAGCGGCAGGTAGGCTCCTCCATCAAGCCTCTGACGGTCTACGCCCCTGCCTTCGAGGCGGGGCTGATTACCCCGGCAACGGTCATCAAGGATATGCCCTTCCGGTATATCACCAATTCCGATGGCACCACCAAAGCATTCCCCCGCAACTCCAATAATCGCTATGATTATTCCCACACGGTGCTGGATGGCCTTATCAGCTCCGTCAACGCTGTGGCGGTGAATACCCTGGACATGGTTGGCACGGATTCCAGCTTCAATTACGCAGTGAATAAGTTCCAGCTCAGCGGACTTGTGGAGGCCTCGGATAAGGATTATTCCCCGCTGGCCCTGGGCGGTTTGACCTACGGCACCACCGTTCGCAGCATGGCCAGCGCCTATGCCACCTTTGCCAACGGCGGCGTCTACCGGGAGGGCAGAACCTATACCAAGGTCTACGATTCCCAGGGTAATCTGGTTATCGATAATACCCAGGATTCCCAGCAGGTGGTCAGCCAGAAAACCTGCGATTATGTCAATTACTGCCTGACTAAGGTCATTGAAGAGGGTACCGCAGAGGAAGCCGCTCTGGAAAACATGGAAGCCTGCGGCAAGACCGGTACCACCAACAGCCGAAAGGACCGCTATTTCTGCGGCTACACCGGCTATTATACCGCGGCGGTGTGGTGTGGCTTTGAAATCCCGGCGGAGATTGAACTGGTTTCCGGCTCCGACCACCCCGGTGCCACTCTCTGGAATAAGGTGATGGCCCCCATCCACGAGGGGAAGGAATCCGTCGATATGTACGACCGGGACAAGATGATTGAGGTGACGGTCTGCGTCGATTCCGGCGACCTGGTCACTGATGCCTGCCGCAACGATATCCGTGGCGAAGTCCGCAGCCGGGACCGGACCAGAACGGTCCTGATTTACCCGGAGGACGTTCCCGAGAAATATTGCACCACCCATATCATGCTGGACTACTGCACAGAGGGTAAGTCCGTCGCCAATGAATACTGCCAGAAGTTTGCACTGGTTGGTATGCTGGAGATGGAGGAGCGGGGCCTGGTGAAGATGACCCGGACCCAAATCGATGAGCTGGTGGCTGCGGCGGAATTCCGCCTTCGTGATGCGTATCTGAAGAACAAGTATATCTATCAGATTGACGAAAACGGCAACCCGGAGCCCTTCAGCGGTATCTACTACGACATTGCCGGAGCCACGGAGCCTTGCGTCCACTGCACAAAGCATACCAAAGCCAAGTGGGATACCTATGTGGCGGAAAATCCCTGGGTCAAACTGGCCTATCCGGAATGGTTTCAATAAGGAGGATCTATGATCTGGATCTCTGACCAATGGAAAGATTATGAGGTGCTGGACACCACCGATGGAGAGCGCCTGGAGCGCTGGGGCAAATACCTTCTGGTTCGCCCCGATCCCCAGGTGATCTGGTCCACCCCCAAAATGGACCCGGGCTGGAAAAAGTACGATGCCCGGTACCTGCGCTCCAACACCGGCGGCGGCCGCTGGACGGAGCATAACCTGCCGGAGCGCTGGCAGATTCGCTATAAGGACTATTTGACCTTCAACGTCAAGCCCATGAATTTTAAGCACACCGGCGTTTTCCCGGAGCAAGCCGCCAACTGGGACTTCATCCGGGAAACCGTGGCGGAGGCTGCTGCCAAGCGGCCCGTCCGGGTGCTGAACCTCTTCGCCTATTCCGGCGGCGCCACTTTGGCGGCGGCCGCCGGTGGGGCGGAGGTGTACCATGTGGATGCCTCCAAAGGCATGGTGGCCTGGGCCAAGGAAAATGCTCAGGCTTCCGGCCTGGCGGACCGGCCCATCCACTGGATTGTGGACGACTGCGGCAAATTCATCCAGCGGGAAATTCGCCGGGGCCGCCGTTACGACGGCATCATCATGGACCCGCCCAGCTATGGCCGGGGCCCCAGCGGCGAAATTTGGAAGATGGAAACCAGCTTCTATCCCTTCCTGCTGGAAACGGCGAAATTGCTGACGGATAACCCCCTGTTCGTCATTATCAATTCCTATACCACCGGCCTGGCCCCCTCCGCTGTGGGCTATGCCTCGGATGTGGTCTTTGGGGGCGTACATGGCGGCAAGACCGCCGTCGGCGAACTGGGTCTGCCGGTTAAATCCACCGGCATCATGCTGCCCTGCGGCTCCACCGGCCGCTGGACACCCTGACAGGAGTGATCGATTTGGCAACTGCCATTTCTGTAGAACATCTCAATTATGCATATCCGGGCGTGGATAACACGCCCGGTGTCGCCGTCTTTGCGGATTTGAATTTGACCGTGGAAGAGGGAAGCTTTGTGGCGATTCTTGGCAGCAACGGCTGCGGAAAGTCTACCTTGGCGAAGCATTTCAATTCCATTCTGCTTCCCAGCGGCGGCAAGGTCTATGTCTGCGGCATGGATACCGCCAATGACGATTTGCTGATTAAAATTCGCCGCAACGTGGGCATGGTATTCCAGAACCCGGATAATCAGATCGTCGCCAACGTGGTGGAGGAGGATGTGGCCTTCGGCCCGGAAAATCTGGGCATCGCCAGCCCCGAAATCCGCAAAAGGGTAGATAACGCCCTGAAACAGGTGGGAATGTACGAGTTCCGCGCCCATGCCCCCCATTTGCTCTCCGGCGGTCAGAAGCAGCGCATCGCCATTGCCGGCATCATCGCTATGGAGCCCAAGTGCATCGTCCTGGACGAGCCCACCGCCATGCTGGACCCCAAGGGCCGCCGGGAGGTCATGGATACCGTCCTGAAGCTGAACCGGGAGAAGGGCATCACCGTCGTGCTGATTACCCATCACATGGACGAGGCTGCTCAGGCCCAGCGGGTGGTGGTGCTGCACAAAGGCGATGTAGCCGCCGACGGCACCCCCAAAGAAGTATTTTCGCAGGTAGAGCTGCTCCACCGGATTGGCCTGGCCGCTCCGGAAACAGTGGAGCTGTGCTACGAACTGCGCCAAAACGGTCTGCATCTTCCCTTAGACCGTCTGGATATCGAAGAATGCGCGCAGGCACTTTATGCTGAGGTAAAGGCCTGACGTGCCGGGAGGAAACCATATTGGCACCGATTTTAGAGATTAAAAACCTGACCCACACCTACAGCGCCGGGACGCCCTTCGAGCATAAGGCCCTGGACAGCGTGAGCTTTTCCGTAGAACGTGGGGAATTTATTGGCATCATCGGCCATACCGGCTCCGGTAAGTCCACTTTGATGCAGCATATGAACGGCCTGCTGAAGCCCACCTCTGGCAATGTTATCCTGGACGGGGTGGATATTTGGCAGGATAAAAAGACCACCCGCCAGGCCCGGTTCCGGGTGGGTCTGGTGTTCCAGTACCCGGAGTATCAGCTTTTTGAGGAAACGGTCTATAAGGACATCGCCTTCGGCCCCAAGAACATGGGCTTGAAGCCGGATGAAGTGGACCGTCGTGTCCGGGAGGCTGCCAGCTTTGTGAATCTGACCGAGGCACAGCTGAAGGTATCGCCCTTCGACCTGTCCGGCGGCCAGAAGCGCCGGGTGGCCATTGCCGGTGTCATTGCCATGGAGCCGGAGATTCTGATTCTGGATGAACCCACCGCCGGTCTGGACCCCGTGAGCCGGGAGGAGATTCTGGAGAATATCCAGTCCTACCGTCGGGCAAAAAATGCCACCATCATGATGGTCAGCCACTCCATGAACGATGTGGCCCGGCTGACGGAGCGGCTGCTGGTGATGAACGGCTCCCGCCTTGCCATGGACGGCACCCCGGACGAAGTTTTCACCCGGGCCCAGGAGTTGCTGGACATGGGCCTGGACATCCCGGAGGTGACCCGGGTGTTCCTGCGTCTCCGGGAGCTGGGGCTTCCCGTGGATCCGGTCTATTCCATCGACCAGGCCGTAGCTGTTCTGAAAAAGCTGAAGGAGGGGACTGCTCATGCTTAAAGACATCACCCTCGGCCAGTTTTTTCCGGGCAATTCCTTCATCCATCGCCTGGACCCCCGTACGAAGCTCGTCATGCTGGTGGTCTATATCGTGGCGCTGTTCGTTGCCACGAGCTGGATCAGCTACGCTGTGATGCTTATCTTCCTGGTGGGCTGCATCCTGATTTCCAAAATCCCCGGAAAAAGTATCGTCCGGGGCATGAAGCCCATGGTGATTATTCTGATTTTCACCGCTGTGCTGAACATTTTTATGACGGCAGGGGAGACGGTTTGGCTCCATTTCTGGATCATCACCATCACCAAAGAGGGCGTGATTCGCGCTTTCTTCATGGTAATCCGCATCCTGATGCTGGTCACCGGCACCTTCCTGCTGACCTATACCACCTCGCCCATCGCCCTGACCGACGGCCTGGAATCCCTGCTTTCCCCCCTGAAGAAAATCAAGCTGCCGGTCCACGAGCTGTCCATGATGATGTGCATCGCCCTGCGGTTTATCCCGACCCTCATTGAGGAAACGGATAAAATCATGTCCGCCCAGAAGGCCAGAGGCGCCGATTTTGAAACCGGCAGTCTTATTGACCGGGTCAAGGCTCTGGTGCCGATTCTGATTCCGCTGTTCGTCAGCGCCTTCCGCCGGGCCGATGAGCTGGCCACCGCCATGGAGTGCCGCTGTTACCACGGCGGCGAGGGCCGCACCAAAATGAAGCTCCTGCGCTACACCCGCTGGGATTTCGAGGCCTATGCCGCCGGTGTGATTCTGCTCTGTGGCATCATCATTCTGGCCCATTTCGGCCTGTGAGGTGGAAAATGCGTAATATTTGTCTGTTTTTGACTTATCTCGGCACCCATTACCATGGCTGGCAGATGCAAAAGGATTTGCCCACCGTGCAGGAGACGCTGGAGAAAGCCGCCGCCATGATCGTGGGCCACAGCGTCCATATGACCGGCTGTGGCCGCACCGATGCCGGTGTCCATGCCAAATGCTATGTGGCCAATTTCCGCACCACCTCCACCATCCCCACCGACCGCCTGCCCTATGCGCTGAATACCCACCTTCCGTCGGATATTGTGGTGACCAAGGCTTTTGAAGTCCACGAGGGCTTCAATGCCATCGGCTCCTGCGCCCGGAAGGAGTATACTTACACCATCTATAATTCCCGGATTCGGGACCCCTTCTATGTGGAGCGGGCCTGGTTCTATCCCAAGCATCTGGATGAAAAAATCATGCAGGCGGCAGCCGACCAGTTTGTGGGCACCCATGATTTTGCCGCGGTCCGGAGTGTGGGCACCGATGTCAAATCCACCGTCCGCACGGTATACTATTATCATGTAGAGCGGCAGGGGAATTTGATTCAATTGAAGGTCTGCGCCAACGGATTCCTCTATAATATGGCCCGGGCCATGGCCGGTACGGTGGTCTATGCCGCCGAGGGGAAAATCCGTCCCGAGGAAATCGGCGCCATCCTGGAATCCGGCAATCGCACCGCCGCCGGCCCCACCGTTCCGCCTGGAGGACTGTATATGACCCACCTGTGGTATGACGACGGCGTGGAAAATTTCGAATGTACCCCGGTTTTATGACCATTTTCCTGAAAAGGAGTGTTTCCAATGCAACCCAAAATGTGTACCAAATGTAAGAAAAATGTCGCCGTTGTGTTCATCACCAAGATGGAAAACGGCGTTACTATGAACGAGGGCTACTGCCTGAAATGCGCCCGGAGCCTGGGCATCCCCCAGATCGACCAGGCTGTGAAGCAAATGGGTATCTCAGAGGATGATCTGGATATGCTCAGCGATGAAATGAGCAGTATGTTCGGCCAGCGGGACGATGCCGATGGCGATGACGACGAGGCCGAAAGCCAAACCGCCACCTTCCCTCTGCTGAACCAGCTCTTTGGCAGCTCCAACCTCCCCGCCAAGCAGCCTGACCGCCCCAATAAAAAGGAGCCGGAAGGGGAGGACCCCAAGAAAAAGAAAAATAAGAAGCATAAATTTCTGGACAGCTACTGCATGGACCTGACCGGCCGTGCAAGAGCCGGGAAGCTGGATAAGGTCATCGGCCGGGATGTGGAGACGGAGCGGGTCATTCAGATCCTGAACCGCCGCCAGAAGAATAATCCCTGCCTCATCGGCGAGCCCGGCGTGGGCAAGACCGCCATCGCCGAGGGCCTGGCCCAGCGAATTGCCGCCGGGGATGTGCCCTACAAGCTCCGGGACAAGGAGGTTTTCCTGCTGGATTTGACCGCCCTGGTGGCGGGCACCCAGTTCCGGGGCCAGTTCGAGAGCCGTATGAAGAGCCTGATTGCGGAGGTCAAGGAGTGCGGCAATATCATCCTGGTCATTGACGAAGTCCACAACCTGGTGGGCGCCGGTGATGCCGAGGGCTCCATGAACGCCGCCAATATTCTCAAGCCCGCCCTGTCCCGGGGCGAAATCCAGGTCATCGGCGCGACTACCTTTAATGAATACCGCAAGCACATCGAGAAGGACGCAGCCCTGGAGCGGCGGTTCCAGCCCGTTTCCGTGGCGGAGCCCACCATCGAGGAAGCGGTGCAGATCATGCAGGGCATCGCCAAGGCCTATTCCGAGTTCCACAGTGTGGCCATTTCTCCCGAGATTGCCCGGCAGTGCGTGGTGCTGTCCGAGCGGTATATTACCGACCGGTTCCTGCCGGATAAGGCCATCGACCTGCTGGACGAGGCCTGCTCCGATGTAAATCTCCAGTGCAAGGAGATTTCCCAGCTTGCGGAGCTGAAAAAGGAGCGGGATGATTATGAGCTGGAGCTGAAAATGCTCACCGATGACACGGAAAACGAGCATTATGAGCGCCTGGCCACCATCCGCAGCAAGCTCCTCCAGATCGCCGCTAAAATCGAGGATCTGGAAAAGCTGCCCCCACCCCAGGTGACCATGGAAAATCTGGCCCGCATCATCGAACTTTGGACGAAAATCCCCGCCTCCAAAATCAAAGCCCAGGAATACGAGCAGATCAAGGGCCTCGCCGCCCGGCTGAAGCAGCATATTGTCGGCCAGGACGAGGCAGTGGACGCGGTATCCCGTGCCATCCGCCGGAGCCGTGTGGGCATCAGCCCCAAGAAGCGGCCCGTGTCCTTCATTTTTGTCGGCCCCACCGGTGTTGGCAAAACGGAGCTGGTTAAGCAGCTGGCGGACGACCTGTTCGATACCGTGGATGCGCTGATTCGGCTGGATATGTCCGAATATATGGAAAAGCATACGGTTTCCAAGCTCATTGGCTCGCCTCCCGGCTACGTTGGCTATGATGAAGCCGGACAGCTCACCGAGAAAATCCGCCGGAAGCCCTATTCCGTGGTGCTGTTTGATGAAATCGAGAAGGCCCACCCGGATGTGCTGAACATTCTTCTGCAGGTTCTGGATGACGGCCGTATCACCGATGCCCAGGGCCGTGTGGTGAATTTTGAGAATACCATCATCGTCATGACCTCCAACGCCGGCTCCGAGGGCCGGGTTGCCAGCCTCGGCTTCGGCCGCAGCGGGGCAGAGCAGGTGAAGGACAAAACCATGGGCGCCCTGCGGGAGTTCCTGCGGCCCGAATTTATCAACCGTGTGGACGAAATCATCACCTTCAACCATCTGACGAAGGAAAACTTCCTGGGCATTGCCGATATCATGCTTTCTGAGCTGGCGGAAAGCCTGTCCAATCGTGGCCTGAGCCTGACCTGGGATGAAGCTCTGCGGCAGCATCTGGTGGAAAAAGCCTATTCCACCACCTACGGCGCCCGAAACCTCCGCCGCACCATCCAGCAGGAGCTGGAGGACCCCATCAGCGAAGCCATCATCGACAGCTTTGAAAACCCCATCAGCCACCTCCATGTCCGAATCGGGGATGGCCGCGTGATGCTGGATATCCAATAAACAAAACGGGCTCGCCGCAGCGAGCCCGTTTCGTATTGGCAGAATCACTCAGAGCCAATAATCGAGCCGTATATGATGTAGTCCCCTTCGTTAGGGTTCATAACAATCTCACGTTAGGATTCCCAGCCCGGCATATCTTCAATGATGATATCCTGGTTAATTTTCGAGGTGTCCTTTTCGATGACTGTGGCTGCATCATTCAGTGCAGTCTGCCAAGCCTCAATATCCTCTCCGAGCATATCGTTGGCAATCATGTAATCCCGGTAATTCTTTTGACTGTCGCCAGCATAGTACATCACATGGTATCCGTACTCAGTTTCCACCAGTGCGGTATCCCCGTACTGCCGACTTTCGTCGAAGCACCAGGCGTTGAAGTTTCTAACCATCTGGCCGGGGTACACATCCTCGTAAAGACCACCGGTGGTGCCGTCGCCGTCATCGGAGTGTTCGTTTGCCAGAGCGGCGAAGCTGTTCTCGGTGGCAGCACCGGCCTTCCATTGATTCAGCAGCACTTCAGCCTGGTTTTTTGCGGTTTCTTTTTCGGTAGCGGAGTAGGTAATCTGACCGGTGGCGTTGTCGTATAGACCACCCTCATACGCCACCAGAATGTGTCGAACATTGGCCAGAGGCATGATATTTTCGTTGCAACCTTGGAATAATACGACGAAGTAGCCCTTCAGGGTTCTGATTTCGTTTCCGTCTTCACCCAGGGTAGTAACCTCGTAGGGGATAGCGGTAATATCCCCCGGCATACGGGCCTCATCCCGCAACCATTCCTGCATGATGGTGTTGACACGGGAATAGAGGATATTCTTATTCTCGGTAGCCTGCGAGTAAGTGAAATCGTCTCCTAGTTCTGGGGCGAGGTTTTGCTCCATCTGCTTAATAGCGGCGTTTAACTTTTCGACAGTGTTATTTTCGGGGCTTGCCAGCGTTTCAGCCGCTTCCTTCAGTTCATCCTCATTGAAGCTGTCCAGACTCAAATAAAAGCTGGCATAGCTGTAGGAGTTGTACGCATACTTCTTGCCATCCTCGAAGGCCCGTAGGTCGGAGGGCTGGTAGCTGTTCTTGGTTTCTTCGGTGTGGTGATTGTAGTAGGAGCTTGCAATGGTGGTAATTTCGTAGTAGTCTTTATAGGTCTGCTCACTAGCCAACTCACCGTAAATGGCTTTCAGATATGCGGTTGTATTGTCATAGCCCTGTTCTCTGGCGTAGTCATCCATGCTGTCGTACAGCGCCTGCATGGCCTCCGCCTGGTCCTGGGGCAGCGTATAGCCAGCGGCCTGAGCGGCATCATACAGGGCGTAGACGTTCCTGGCCTGGTGGATAGCCATTTCCAGGAAATTATCCGCCCAGGTTTTTCCGGTGGTTGCATCAAGAAGCTGCTCATCCAGGGGGCGACCGGTGTTCAGCAGATAAGAAAGATAATTGCGGTATTGATTGCAGTACTGATTGATGGCATCAATGTAAAAATAATCCAGCTCGGAAAAGCTGATTTCATGATCATTGACAATCAGCGCGGTTGTGTTAACAGGAATCTGGGGCTTTTCAGTGGTGGTGGTGGATTCCCCCGGCTCTTCGGTAGGCACAGTAGTTTCCGCCGATTCCTCCGTGGAGGCGGTGGATTCCTCCGGCTTATCGGCCGGCTGGGAGGGGGAATCGCTGTTCAAACTGGGATTTTCGTTGTTGCTGCCATCTTTGCCGCAGCCGCAACACAGGAGTAAGGAAAAAACAAGCAGAAGCATCATCAACCGTTTCATGGTGAACCTCCTAGAAATGAGATACCAATATTATACAGCATAAAGAATTGCAATGCAAGGAAAAATACTCCGGAAGACGAAGCTCCCGGAGTATTTTGTCACATTTCCAACTTCTGTTCCAGCTTGTCACCCAGCTTGTAGGCGGCATCCTCCACCTTGGCCGCGGCTTTGTCCGCCAGCTTTCGGGTGGGATTGTTTTTTGGCATCATCAGGATTGCTACGGCGCCTGCCGCGGCTCCAAGGCCCATAGTGATGGCCAGACTTTTCACCTGCATTTTTCTCACTCCCTTCGGCATTAGTATGCCCCGGGGAGGAGAAAGTTCACGGCGAAGCGGTTGTTAAGTGTTGGAAGGGTCGGTGGGTAGCGTGATGTTGGGAGAATTGGTAGTGTTGGTGGGCGCGGAGCTGTTGGTAGGAATGGTTACGCTGGTGCTGGGGGTAGTCACGCTGGTGCTGGGGACGGAGTCCTCGCCGGAGGATTCGGTTTCGCCTTCGTCCATGGGGTTGCGGCAGCCGGTCATGAGAGCGGCAACCAGGATGAAAATCAGGGTCAATGCGATCAGTTTTTTCATAAATACGCTCCTTTTTTGGTTGGTACGATAGAATCATTCCCAGAATCGGAAAAAATATACAGGTTAGCAATCGCTAACTAAAAAGTTCTGAAAAAGCTGTTTTTGCCATTGCATTTTTTGGTTTTTCTATGTATAATGTACTGGTAAATAAATATAAAGGAGAGTTCTTTGCCATGAAGAAGCTCGCTGTCAAGAAAAACGTGGAGTGTATGGCCTGCCTGCAGTGCGTGGTGGCCTGCTCCGAAGCATTTTATAAGGAATTCGACGAGGATTTGAGCTGCATCAAGATTGTTGCCAAGGGTGCCGGCGCCAAGCCCATGACCTGCATCCAGTGCGGCAAGTGCATGAAGGCCTGCGAACACGAGGCCATCACCCAGAATCCCAAGACCGGCATCTACATGATCAACAAGAAAAAGTGCGTCAGCTGCGGCAAGTGCGTCGAGGTCTGCCCCATGAAAGTCATGGTTCTGAAGCCCGAGAATCCCGCCTCCAAGTGCATCGCCTGTGGCATCTGCGTCAAGGCCTGCCCTATGGAAGTGCTGGAAATCGTGGAAAAATAATTCCATACCAAAGCGACCGGGAAACCGGTCGCTTTTTTGTTACAGAAAATTCGTATTTGTAATGATTGCATAATCCATCCCGGTGTGATATAGTATATTGGATATGATATGCCCGGAGGCGTTTATGACGGATATGACTGAATTTCAGAAGAAAATGGCGGCAAAGCTGCCTCATGTGGAGCTTCGCTTCAACGAGCCCATGGCAAAGCATACCTCCTTCCGCATCGGCGGCCCGGCGGAGGTCATGGCCTTTCCGAAAAATGCCGCAGAACTGTCCGCTTTAATGGACTTTTCGCCGGTTATACTGGGGGCAGGAACCAACGTTTTGGCCCCGGACGAGGGACTGCCGGGTCTTGTGGTTTGCCTGAAGGATTGCCTGGACGGCATGGAGCAGCTGGATGAGCATACCATTCGGGTGTACGCCGGTGTCACCATGACCCGGGCGGCGGTGTTTGCGGCGAATCTGGGGCTTTCCGGCCTGGAGTTTGCCCATGGCATCCCCGGCACCGTCGGCGGCGGTGTGTATATGAACGCCGGAGCCTACGGCGGCGAAATCTGTCAGGTCTGCAAAAGTGTGGATGTGATGGATGAAAAGGGGAATATTACGACTTTTTCCAAGGAAGAAATGGGATTTTCCTACCGCCATAGTGTGCTGGAGGAACAATTCGGCATCGTCATTTCTGCCGTATTCACTCTTGAAAAGAAATCCACCGGAGAGATTCGGGAACGGATGAAAGAGCTGATGGCCAAGCGCTCTGCCTCCCAGCCTCTGGATAAACCCTCCGCAGGCTCCGCCTTCAAGCGGCCCGTTGGGGGCTATGCCGCCGCCCTGATTGACCAGGCGGGGTTAAAGGGCTACCAGGTGGGCGATGCGGCCATTTCCACGAAGCACGCCGGCTTCGCCGTGAACCTGGGCAACGCCACCGCTGCCGATGTAAAAAACCTGCTTTCCCAGGTTTCCGACATCGTTTTTGAAAACGCCGGCATCCGCCTGGAACCGGAAGTGAGAATTTGGTAATATATTAATTTTATCATTGCGAAGGCCGCAAGGGCCACGCAATGCCAGGGGATTCTGTTTATTATGCTGAAGGGAGGTCCTGACCATGTCTTTTTCCGCCAATGTGAAAGCGGAGATTTGCCGCAGTTTTCCGGCGAAAAAGTGCTGCGCCCTGGCGGCGTGCTTTGGCATTCTGCTGTTCGGCAACAGCTTTGGCTACGAGGGCATCCGTATCATAACGGAAAGCCGTGAATTTGGTCAGAATCTTCCGAAACTATTCAAAAAAGCCTTCGATTTGGAGTTTGACAGCTTCCCAAGTTTGGAATCTCCCGGCAAGCTGGTGTTCCAGATTGATGATCCCGAGAAAATCCATGCCATTATGTCCGACTATGGCTTTGACCGCAGCACCCTTGCGCTCCATGTCAATCTGCCCATTGTGGAGGAGGATTGCTGCAAGGCGGCTTTTCTCCGGGGGGCGTTTCTGGCTGGCGGCTCCGTCACTGATCCCGAAAAGGGCTACCACCTGGAGCTGACCACCACCCACCAGAGCGTGGCCCGGGAGACTTTCCTGCTGATGGAGGAGGCCCTTGGCTTCCGACCCAAATCCGCCCCCCGGGGCGGCGCCCAGGTGCTGTACATCAAGCAAAGTGATACCATCTGCGACTGCCTTACATACCTGGGCGCACCGGTTTCCGCCATGGGCATTTTGGAAGCGAAGCTGGAAAAAGAGCTGAATAACAAGGTCAACCGCCGCTGCAATTGCGATGATGCGAACCTTTCCAAGGTGGTGGAAGCGGCCCAGGAGCAGCTTTGGGCCATCCGAATCCTGCGGGAGCGGGGCCTGTTTGAAAAAATGCCTCAAAAGCTCCAGGCCGCGGCCCTTGCCCGGGAGGAAAACCCCGAGGCATCCCTGACGGAGCTGGCCGCTATGATGGAGCCCCCCATTTCCAAGCCCGCCATGAATAACCGCATGAAAAAAATCCTTCAAACCGCAAAGGAGGCCAACGTATGAGCTTTGCCCATCTTCATGTGCATACCGAATACAGCCTTCTGGACGGCGCCTGCCGCATCAGCGGCATCATGGACCGGGTGAAGGAGCTGGGCCAAACCGCCGTGGCCATCACGGACCATGGCGTTATGTACGGCTGCATCGATTTCTATAAAGCCGCCAAAGCCGCCGGAGTCAAGCCCATCATCGGCTGCGAGGTCTATGTGGCCCGCCGCTCCATCCAGGACCGGATTTACGGCGTGGACAATGACCCCTACCACCTGGTTCTGCTTTGCGAAAATAAAAAAGGCTACGAAAATCTGTGCCTGATGGTGTCCGAAGCCTTCATCAACGGCTTTTACGGCAAGCCCCGGGTGGATCTGGCGCTGCTTGAAAAGCATCACGAGGGCCTGATCGCCCTGTCCGCCTGCCTGGCCGGTGCCATTCCGCAGTATCTGATGGATGAGGACTACGAGGCGGCGAAGAATTACGCCCTGCGCCTGTCCGAAATTTTCGGGGAAGGGAACTTCTTCCTGGAGCTGCAGGACCATGGCATCGAAGAACAGCGGCCTGTGAATCAGGGCGTCCTGCGCCTGGCCAGAGAAACCGGCCTGCCCCTGGTGGTCACCAACGATGCCCACTACCTTCGCAAAGAGGATGCCAAAATGCAGGATGTGCTGCTGTGCATCCAGACCGGCAAAACTGTGGATGATGAAAACCGGATGCGGTTCTCCACCGAGGAATTTTACCTGAAAAGCGAAAGAGAGCTGCGGACGCTGTTCCCCAATTGCGACGAGGCTTTTCAAAATACCGTCCGCATCGCCGACCGGTGCAATGTGGAGTTTGTTTTTAATGAATATCATCTGCCCTCCTTCCCGGTGCCCGAGGGCTATACCAACGAAGCCTACTTTCGCAAGCTCTGCATGGACGGCTTCGCCGAGCGCTACCCGGACCCGCCGAAGGAATATCTGGACCGGCTGGAGTATGAAATCGGCGTTATCAGCCGGATGGGCTATGTGAATTATTATCTGATTGTCTGGGATTTCATCCGATATGCCAAGGAAAACGGCATTCCGGTGGGCCCCGGCCGTGGCTCCGGCGCCGCCTCCATCGTGGCCTACTGTATGCACATCACGGAAGTGGATCCCATGCAGTACGCCCTGATTTTCGAGCGGTTTTTGAACCCGGAGCGGGTCAGTATGCCCGATTTCGATACGGATTTCTGCCAGGAGCGGCGGCCGGAGGTCATTGACTACGTCATGCGAAAGTATGGCGCGGACCATGTGGCCCAGATTGCCACCTTCGGCACCATGGCTGCCCGGGGTGCCATCCGGGATGTGGGCCGTGCCCTGAATTTTACCTACGCCGAAACGGACGTGGTGGCTAAATTGGTGCCTTCCACCCCGAAAATCACCCTGAAGGAAGCCCTGGAGGCCAGCCCCAAGCTGAAAGAGATGTACGACACCGACGACCGGGTCCGTACCCTCATCGACACCGCCCGGGCCCTGGAGGGAATGCCCCGAAATACCTCTACCCACGCCGCCGGTGTGGTCATCACCGCCGAGCCGGTGTGTAACTATGTGCCCCTGTCCCGGAATGACGATACCATCGTCACCCAGTACACCATGACCACCATCGAGGAACTGGGACTTCTCAAAATGGATTTCCTGGGTCTGCGGAACCTGACCGTCATCGAGGACGCGGAGCGTCAGATTCGTAAAATCCAGCCGGATTTCAATATCGACAAGGTGCCTGACAATGACCCGGCCACCTTTGCCATGCTGGCCGAGGGCAAGACCCAGGGCGTTTTTCAGCTGGAGTCCGCCGGGATTACCGGGGTCTGTGTCAATATGCACCCGGCGTCCATTGAAGATATGACCGCCATCGTGGCCCTCTACCGCCCGGGCCCCATGGATTCCATTCCCACCTTTATTGCCAATAAGCTGGACCACCGGAAAATTCGCTACAAAACGCCCCTGCTGGAGCCGATTTTGAGGGTTACCTACGGTTGTATCGTCTATCAGGAGCAGGTCATCGAAATTTTCCGCTCCCTGGGCGGCTATACCATGGGTCAGGCGGACAACATCCGCCGGGCCATCTCTAAAAAGAAAATGAAGGTCATCGAGGCGGAACGGAAGGTTTTCGTCTATGGTGACCCGGCCCAGAATATCACCGGCTGTATCGGCCACGGGGTCCCGGAGGCGGTGGCCCAGTCCATTTACGATGAAATCGTGGACTTCGCCAACTACGCCTTCAACAAGGCCCACGCCGTGTGCTACGCCGTGGTATCCTACCAGACGGCTTACCTCAAGTGCCACTACCCCCGGCAGTATATGGCGGCGCTGATGACCTCCGTGCTGGATTCCGCCACTAAAATCTCCGGCTATATCGCCGAATGCAAAGAACTGAAAATCCCCGTCCTGCCCCCGGACATCAACCATTCCGACGACCCCTTCACCGTCGATGGGGATGCCATCCGCTTCGGCCTGGGGGCAGTGAAAAACGTAGGCCACGGACTGATTCGCAGTGTGGTGGCCAAGCGGGAAGAGGGCGGCCCCTTCAAATCTCTGGAGGATTTCATCCAGCGGATGGGAGAAGGGGAGCTGAACAAGCGGGCCGTTGAAAACTTCATCAAATGCGGCGCCATGGACTGCTTCGGCCACCACCGCAGCGAGCTTCTGGCAGTATTCGACCAGATGATGGACAGCATCGCCAGCACCCGCAAGCGGAATCTGGAGGGCCAGATGGGTCTGTTTTCCATGCTGGAGGAGGACGATGCCGCCGCCTCCATCCCCATTCCCAAAATGCCGGAGCGACCCAAGGCGGAGCTGATGGCCATGGAAAAGGAAACCACCGGCATCTACATCTCCGGCCACCCCATGGACGATTACCGCCGCTACCTTCGGGGCACCCATGTGGTGAGCATGGGCAAGCTGATGGACGAGGAGAGCAGCTTCCAGGACGAGCAAATCGTGTCCGTGGCGGGCATCGTTCAAGCCGTGAAGATGAAAACCACCCGCAATAATTCCATGATGGCCTATGTCACCGTGGAGGATGATACAGCGGCCATTGAAATGTTGGCGTTTTCCAATGTTTTAAGCCAATATGGCGGCTATTTGAAGGAAAATGTGGCAGTTGTCATCACCGGACGGCTAAGCCTCCGGGACGATAAGGAGCCCCAGATCATCATCAACCGGGCCCGGCCCATTACGGATTATTCCGAAAATCCGGAGCCGCGTCAGCCCAGGAACGATGGTACGCTGTACCTGAAACTGGACAGCGAGGCCGACCCCCGCTATCGCAAGGTTCGCGCCATCGTCAATATGTTCCCCGGCGAGGGTGTGGTGAAGGTCTTTTTCGCCGATACCCGCAAAATGCGGGGCGCCCAGGCCAGCTTCGACAGCCGGATGCTGGAGGAACTGAAAAATGTTCTTGGAGAGGCCAATGTGGTGCTGAAATAACTTCCATTTTCCTCTAAATTGTGTTATAATAATTCGTCAAAGGAGTGTGATACCGTGAGCCGAAAACTGAAAATGGTTTGCCTGCTGCTTGCGGCGGCACTTCTGTCCGGCTGCTCCTTGCAAACCGTGGATCAGCTCTACTGCCTGCCCAAGCGGTCGGAAGAATATGATGATCTCCAATCCGCCATTGACCGGCATATGGGTAAGCTTTCCTACTGCGCCCCGCTGGCCGGTGAAAATCCCCAGTCCGTGCAAATGGCGGACTTGGATGGCGACGGGGAAGGGGAGTACCTAGTTTTCGCCAAGGGCAACGCTGAAAAGCCCCTGCATATCCTGATTTTTCGGCTGTCCGGAACGGGATATGTGCTTTCCGACACCATCGTCAGCGCCGGTTCCGCCTTCGATTTGGTGGAGTATGCCCGCATAGACGACCGTCCGGGCTATGAGCTGGTGGTGGGCCGCCAGGTCAGCGACCAGCTGAGTCGCTCGGTGTCCGTCTATCGCTTCACCGATGGCAAAGCAGAGCGGCTGCTCAGTACCAACTATACCCGATTCCTCACCTATGATATGAATGCCGATGGCCGGACGGAGCTGATGGTGTTGCGTCCCGGCGAATCAGCCGAATCCGGCGGCATCGGGGAGCTTTACAGCTTCAACAGCGGCCAAATCCTCCGTTCCAATCAGGTCAGTATGTCCGAATCCGTGGACAGGATGAAACGAATCGTTGCAGGTAAGCTCCAGGGCGGCCAGAGCGCGGTGTATGTGGCCAGCGCGGTGGGGGAAACCGCCATCGTCACCGATGTGTTCGCCCTTGTGGACGACCATTTTACCAATATTTCCTTTTCCAGCGAATCCGGTACCAGTGTGCAGACTCTTCGCAATTATTATGTCTTTGCTGACGATATCGACAACGATGGGGTTGTGGAGCTTCCGAATCTGATAACCATGCATTCGCCCTTGGACACCAATGCCTCTGCGGAGCAATATCTGATTCGCTGGTTTGCCATGACCGCTTCCGGGGAAGAGGTGGAGAAATGCTACACCTACCATGATTTCCAAAGTGGCTGGTATGTGACGCTGGACAAACAGTGGGCCGCCCGGGTGTCCGTGGTTCGGCAGGGCAATTCCTTCGGCTTCTATGTTTGGAACCCGGATTTTCAGGAGGCCAAGGGGCTGTTCACCATCTATGCCTTTTCCGGCGAGGACCGGCAGGAGCAGGCTTCCCAGGAAGGCCGATTCACGCTGCTCAAGACTGAATCCACCGTATATTGCGCCTATCTGGAGGTGCCCGCCGCCAGCTATGGCATCACACAGGAGAGCCTGATACAGAGCTTCCGCCTGATTCACCAGGACTGGAAGACTGGAGAAACATGAGGTATTTCATATGAAAAAAGTTCTGATTTTGGAGGATGAGGAAAATATCCGTTCCTTCATCGTGGTTAATCTCCAGCGCTCCGGGTATGAAACCATCGAGGCCGGCACCGGCCAGCAGGCCCTGGACAAGCTGAAGGAGCATCCCGATATCGATGTGGCGGTGCTGGACATCATGCTGCCGGACATCGACGGCTTCGAGGTCTGCCGCCGGATTCGGGTAAATAATAAACGCATGGGCATCATCATGCTCACCGCCCGGACCCAGGAGATGGACAAAATCACCGGCCTGATGACCGGCGCCGATGATTATGTGACCAAGCCCTTCTCCCCGGCGGAGCTGACCGCCCGGCTGGACGCATTGCTGCGCCGGGTCCGGGGGGACAGCGTGGCGGTCAGCGAGCTGCTGGCCCTGGGGCCCTTCATTTTGAATACCCGCAACCGAACCCTTGAAAAATACGGCCAGCGAATTCGCCTGACCCAGGTGGAATACGCCATCGTCAAGCTCTTCATGCAGAATCCCGGCCGTGCCCTGTCCCGGGAGGAGATTCTCTCCGCCGTTTGGGGCCGGGAGTACGAGGGGGAACTGAAAATCGTGGATGTGAATATCCGCCGCCTGCGTATCAAGCTGGAGGACAACCCCAATCTGCCCGTGTATCTGACCACCGTTTGGGGCTTTGGCTATAAGTGGGGAAATTAAAAAAATCCGGCGGCCTTCGTGGGCGCTGGCTGATGAACACCGTAGCCGTAGTCTGCGCTCTGGGGCTGATTTGCGTGCTGACGGTGACGGCAGTCTTTGCAGCTTACTACTACAATAATCTGGAGTCGGATATGCGCCGCCGGGCTCGGGAAACCACCGACTTCTTCGAAGAATACCTGGACCGGGACTACAATGAATACTACAGCTCCTGCATTACCTACGCCCAAACCTTCGAGCAGCGCAACTCCATGGAGCTGCAATTCATCGATGTCCAGGGGCGGCTGGTCGTGTCCTCCTATGGCCAGTGGGCGGGGACTTCTCCCACTACCGAGGATATTTCCGAAGCGGTGCAGACCCGTGGTATCCATGCCTATGTGGGCCGGGATCCGGATACGGGGGAGCGAATCATCGCCGTGTCCAGCCCCATGATTTACAGCAACGGCGAGGTCATCGGCGTTTTGCGCTATGTGACCTCCACACGCATCATGGATGCGCAGATTCTGAAAATCGCCGCCCTGTCAACCCTGGCATTTCTGATTATCATGGCGGCGATGCTGCTCAGCAGCAGCTACTATATCCGCTCCATCCTGATTCCGGTGGCGGAAATCACCGAGAAGGCCAAGAAAATCGCCTCCGGCAGCTATGGGGCCCAGATCAAGACCAAGTATGATGACGAAATCGGCGAACTGGCCCAAACCATCAACGAGATGTCCGTCAAAATCAATCAGAACGAGAAGATGCAGGCGGAATTCATTTCCTCCTTGTCCCACGAACTGCGAACGCCCCTGACCGCCATCAACGGCTGGAGTGAAACGTTGCTTTCCGGCGAGGAGCTGGATGACCAGACTCGCCGGGGCATGAAAATCATCCACAGCGAAACAAAACGCCTGACCGAAATGGTGGTGGAACTGTTGGACTTCACCCGGATTCAGGACGGCCGCTTCACCCTGAACATGGAGCAGACGGACCTCCGGGGCGAATTTGAGGATACGGTTTATATGTACGGCAGCCGGCTGGCCCAGGATGGCATCAGCCTGGATTATCTGCCGGATGACAGCGACATTCCGGAAGTTTCCTGTGATTCCAAGCGGATGCGGCAGGTGTTCCTGAATATATTGGACAACGCTGCCAAGCATGGCGGCGAGGGGAAGCGAATCTTCGCTTCCATGACAAGCGAAGATGGCGATATCGTCGTCCGAATCCGGGACTACGGCCCCGGCATCCCGGAGGACGAACTGCCTCTGGTGAAAAAGAAATTTTACAAGGGTAGCTCCAAAGCCCGTGGCACCGGCATCGGCCTGGCGGTCTGCGATGAGATAGTCCAGCTTCACGGCGGCACCTTGGATTTGGAAAATGCCCCGGGCGGCGGTACGCTGGTAACAATCCGGCTCCCTGCGGCCCAGTGAGGAAGGGATACCATGAAAAACGAACAACCCAAAGAAAAGTTTAAGACAATGATTGGCGGCCAGGCTCTAATCGAGGGCATCATGATGCGTGGCCCGGAGAAGGATGCCATCGTGGTCCGCTCCAAGGACGGGCTGAAAATCGATGTAAAGCCCCGTAAAATCCATAAAAAGGGCAGCTTCGCCACCTGGCCCCTGATTCGGGGCTGCGTGGGCTTCTTCGATTCTCAGGTCACCGGCGTCAAAGCCCTGATGCAGTCGGCGGACCTGGTTCCCGAGGAATATCAGGAGGAGTCCAGCAAATTCGACAAATGGCTGGAAGAAAAGCTGGGCAACGAAAAATTCCAGAAGGCCCTCATCGGCATTGCGGTCTTTTTCGGTCTTGCTATGTCTATCGGCCTGTTCTTCCTGCTGCCCATGGTGGTCGGCAGCTTCTTCGACCAGTGGATCGATAATATGCTGCTGCTGAACCTGGTGGAGGGTGTGATTCGCATGGTCATCTTCGCCGGATATATGCTGCTGGTGTCCCGGATGAGCGAGATGAAGCGGGTGTTTGCCTACCATGGCGCGGAGCATAAGACCATCCGCTGCTACGAGGCCGGCCTGCCCCTGACGGTGGAAAATGTTCGGAAAATGACCCGCAAGCACCCCCGCTGTGGCACCAGCTTCCTGCTGGTCGTCATGCTGCTGTCGATTTTGGTGTTCTCCATTGCCTCCTCCGCACTGCTGGCGGTGGTACCTGCCCTGGCGAATATTCACGGCTCCTTCCTCTACCGGTTGCTGATGATTGTCTATAAGCTGGCGCTGCTGCCCATCGTGGTGGCCATTGCCTATGAGATCAATCGTTGGGTGGGCCGCCATGATAACTGGTTTACCCGAATTCTGACGGCTCCCGGTATGTGGTTCCAGAATTTTACGACCAACGAGCCGGATGATTCCATGATTGAGGTGGGCATCGCCGCGGTGGAAGCGGTGCTGCCGGAGGAAAAGGGGGCTGACGCGTGGTAAAGAAATACGCGGATCTGTATCTGGAGGCCCGCCGGTCCTTTATGCAGATTGAGGACCAGCAGACTGCCAGCTTGCTGGCCCGGAACCTGCTTTGCTATGTTTCCGGCAAGAGCCGGGAACAGATTCTGGCTGACCGGGAAAAATACGCCTGCGAATCCATCTGCGAGGCGATGGAATCGGCGGTGGAGCGCATCGTGGCCGGAGAGCCTCTGGCCTATGTGCTGGGGGAGTGGGAGTTCTATGGGCTGAAGCTCTATGTGGATAAAAACGTCCTGATTCCCCGGGATGACACCTGTGCCGTGGCTGCCCTGGCTATGAAAAAGGCCCTGTTTTTGGATGAAAACCCCAGAATTTTGGATCTCTGCACCGGTTCCGGCTGCATCGGCATTGCCGTTGCGGACCGGGTGAAGGATGCCAAGGTCACCCTGGCGGACATTTCTTCCGAGGCGTTGAATGTGGCCAGAAAGAATGTCAGCCGCCATAAGCTCACCGGACGGGTCACCTGCGTCCAGGCTGATGCGCTGGCTGCGCCCCCAGCGTTTTTGGGCAAATTCGACATGATTGTGTCCAATCCCCCCTACGTCACCGGCAAGGAGATGGAGGAGTTGGAGCCCAGTGTCAAGGATTTTGAGCCTCACCTGGCCCTCTATGGCGGCGAGGATGGACTGGATTTCTACCGGGCCATCGTGAAAAATTACACGAGAGCCCTGAAGCCCGGTGGCTACATCTGCTTTGAATTTGGCATGGGCCAGGGGGGCGATGTATGCCACATTCTGGAAGAAAACGGATATACTATTTTAGAGAGAACCAAAGATTTTAATGATAGAGAACGGGCTGTGCTGGCCCAACGGAAGGAAGATTGAATCATGGCAACGAAAAAGACAACCTATGAAGCACCGGCCCCAGCGTCGGACAAGAAAAAGGCCCTCCAGACCGCCCTGGCCCAAATCGATAAGAGCTTTGGCAAGGGTGCCGTCATGCGTCTGGGCGACCGGCCCGAAATGAACGTGGAGGCCATCCCCACCGGCTCCCTGGCCCTGGATGCGGCGCTGGGCATCGGCGGCGTTCCCAAGGGGCGCATCATCGAAATCTATGGCCCCGAATCCTCCGGTAAGACCACCCTGGCGCTGCATATTCTGGCGGAAACCCAGAAAATGGGCGGCGAAGTGGCCTTTGTGGACGCCGAGCACGCCCTGGACCCGGTCTATGCCGCCGCTCTGGGCGTCAATACCGATGACCTGCTGGTTTCCCAGCCCGACACCGGCGAGCAGGCCCTGGAAATCACCGATGCGCTGGTTCGTTCCGGCGCTGTGGATGCGGTGGTCGTGGACTCTGTGGCGGCGCTGACCCCCCGGGCCGAAATCGAGGGCGAAATGGGTGATACCTTTGTTGGCCTCCAGGCCCGGCTCATGTCCCAGGCCCTGCGGAAGCTGGCGGGCAACATTGCCAAGACCAACTGCGTTGTGATTTTCATCAACCAGCTGCGTATGAAAATCGGCGTCATGTACGGCAACCCTGAAACCACCACCGGCGGTAACGCCCTGAAATTCTATTCCTCCGTCCGTCTGGATGTCCGCCGGGTGGAGGCCATCAAGGATGGCGGCAACGTCATCGGCAATAAGACCCGGGTCAAGGTGGTCAAGAACAAGGTGGCGCCTCCCTTCCGGGAAGCCTTCTTCGACATCTACTACGGTCAGGGCATCAGCAAGTGGGGGGAACTGGTGGATTTGGCGGTGCAGCTTGACATCGTCCAGAAGTCCGGCAGCT
Organism: Oscillospiraceae bacterium; assembly: GCA_017457285.1. Taxonomy (GTDB): domain Bacteria; phylum Bacillota; class Clostridia; order Oscillospirales; family Oscillospiraceae; genus Faecousia. The sequence goes on from JAFTHT010000053.1 coordinate 30,887, forward strand.
GGTTCTCCATGGGCGACGAGCGCATCGGTCAGGGTAAGGACTCCGTCAAGACCTATCTCCAGGCCAATCCCGAGATTGCCGCCAAGGTAGAAGCGGAGGTCCGGGCCAATATGCCCAAGCTCATGGGCGTCGAGGTGAAGCCCGCCAAGGCAGCCGAGCGGCCTGTTGCGGTAAGCGCCGACGATTTTAGTGATGAGGATTGAGCATCTGGCATCCAAGCCCGACCGGGCGGGGCGGTATACCGTTCGATTTGAAGGCGGCAGCACCCTGCGGCTCTACCGCCAGACGGTGGAGGATTTCGCCCTCTACCCCGGCAAGGAGCTGGATGACGAGGATGTCAAGCAGCTTCGCACCGCCGCCGGACAGATGTCCGCAAAAATGCGGGCGGTGCGGATCGTGGCGGCCTCCAATGTGTCCAAAGGTGATTTGAAGGATCGCCTGATCCGAAAAGGGGAGGACCCCACCCAGGCTGCCGAGGCGGTGGCCTGGATGGAGGAGCTGTCCCTGGTGGACGACCGGGAGACCGCCGCCCAAATCGTCAGCCGCTGCGCTCACAAGGGCTACGGCATCGCCAGGGCAAAGCAGGCCCTCTACGAAAAGCGGATTCCCAAGGAATATTGGGAGGATGCCCTGTCCGATTACCCCGACCAGTCGGAAAAAATCGTGGAGTTTCTCCGCACCCGGCTGGCCGGCGATGCCGACGACAAGGCCCAAAAGCGGGCCGTGGATGCGCTGCTCCGCCGGGGCCACAGCTACGGCGATATCCGCCAGGCCCTGCGGCGGCTGGAATTAGAATTTCCGGAGGAATATGATGGCTAAAATAGGTTTTATTTCCCTGGGCTGTGCCAAAAACCAGGTGGACTGCGAACGGATGATGTACCGGGTGGCAGAAGCCGGGCATGAGGTCAGCCCTGGCATCGAGGGCTGCGATGTGGTGGTAATCAACACCTGCGGCTTCATCGATTCGGCAAAATCCGAGGCAATCGATTACATATTGCTCACCGCCCAGTTAAAGGAAATGGGCTCCGTTGGCAAAATCCTGGTCACCGGCTGCCTGTCCCAGCGGTATCAGGAACAAATCATGCAGGAGCTGCCGGAGGTGGACGGTGTCCTGGGCACCGGCAGCTATACCGAGGTGGTTCCCGCCATCGAGGCTCTGCTGAGCGGCGAAACCGTTTCCGAATTCGGCTCCATCGATGCGCCGGAGCAGGAAACCGGCCGCATCGTCACCACCCCCGAGCATTACGCCTATATCAAAATCGCCGAGGGCTGCGATAACCGCTGCGCCTACTGCGTGATTCCTTATCTGCGGGGCAAATTCCGCAGCCGCCAGATGGACGATGTGCTCTACGAAGCCCGTCTGCTGGCCAGCTCCGGCGTAAAGGAGCTGATTGTTGTGGCCCAGGACACCAGCCGCTACGGCACGGATTTTCCGGAGCATCAGCGGCTCCTGCCGGAGCTTCTGCGTCAGCTTTGCGAGATCGAGGAGCTGGAATGGATTCGTATTCATTATCTGTACCCCGACGAAATTGATGACGAGCTGATTGACGTGATTGCGGCGCAGCCCAAAATCGTTAAATATCTGGACATCCCCATCCAGCACTGCAACAGCAAGATTCTGAAGCTGATGAACCGCCGGGGTGACGGGGAATACTTGAAGCAGCTTTTCAAAAAGCTTCGCCAGCGGATTCCCGGCCTGGTGCTGCGGACCAGCATCATCACCGGCCTGCCCGGGGAAGGGGAGGCAGAGTTTGAGGAGCTGTGCCTGTTCCTGAAGGAAATGCGGCTGGAGCGGGTGGGCGCGTTCCCGTTCTCCCCGGAGGAGGGGACCCCCGCCGCTGAAATGGAATTCCCCGATCATGAGGTGGCCCAGTCCCGGGCTGCCATGGTGGAAACCATCCAGTCCCGCATCATGGACGATTACAACGAGGCCATGATTGGCAAGACCCTCCGGGTTCTGGTGGATGGTTACGACCAGGAAAACGAACAGTATTTTGGCCGCACCTACGCCGATTCCCCGGAAATCGACGGCCGTGTCTGGATCGCCTGTGACGAAGATTTGCGTGAAGGCGAATTTGTGACGGTTTGCGTCGATGGCCTGGTGGAGGGCGACCTGTCCGGTTATCTAGTGGAGGAAGAGATATGACATTGGCAAGTAAAATCACCCTGGCTCGGGTAGCGATGATTCCTGCGTTTATGGTTTTCATGTATCTCAGCGGCGGCTGCCCTGGGCTGTGGATGTGGATTGCTCTCGGAGTGTTCATCGTGGCCAGCCTGACGGACTTTGTGGATGGCCAAATCGCCAGAAAGTGCAATCAGGTCAGCGATTTCGGCAAATTCCTGGACCCGCTGGCGGATAAGCTGCTGACCATCGCCGCCATGTGTATGTTCTGCGAATGGGGCCAGATGCCCGCCTGGGCGCTGATGATTGTGCTGACCCGTGAATTTGCCGTTACCGGACTGCGTCTGGTGGCTGTGGGCAAGGGCACCGTCATCGCCGCCGGCTGGAGCGGCAAGGTCAAGACCTTCAGCACCATGGTAGGTCTGTGCTTCATGATGGCCTTCCCCTGCATCGGCTGGCTGTGCTGGACGGTGGTGGTGATGATTGTGGTCACCACGGTCTATTCCGGCATTGAATACTTCGTCCAGAACTGGAAATGCCTTTGGGATTAAAAAATGGGTGCGTTGCAAATCACTTTGCAACGCACCCATTTTTTTATTGTTGTTTTTTGCGTTTGGACTTTTGAATGATGACCGGAACAAAAATGCATCCCAGGAACACCACCAGGCAGCTGATGGATACCAGCAAACCGATGGTATAGGCGGAATTTTTATAGCGGAAAATGACGTTGTGCTGTCCCTTGGTCAGCTTCAGGGCCATCATGCAATCGCCCACCAGCACAGCCTCCACTTCTTCGCCGTCCACCTCGGCTACCCAGTTGCCGTCGTAGGGGATGGAGGTGTACATCAGACCATCCCGGTTGCAATCGATGGTACCCTCAATGCGGGTATTGGAGAAATCGGTAATATCCAGGGTGGAAGCATTGAGAATATCATAGCCCTGGCGGAAAACCTCGTCATTGAGCAGCGCCGGACGAATATCCACCACACCGTTGGTGGTATTGCTGTTGCAGACGATATCCAGGTAAACCACATCCCCGGGCTCCACCTGGCAGATGGCCAGCGTTTGCCGCAGACTCATGGTTTCCTTAAATAGCTTTTCGTTGTTTTTGTACACCGTAAAGCTGTTGCGCTTATACAAATTCAAATCCAGGCACAGCAAACCGGCGTCCTTCATGGTGTAGGTGTAGCGCAGGGTGGCGGCATTGCTTCCGGTGGAGTATTTGGTCCAACCGGAGGTGTATTTGCTGACAATGGTCAGGCTCTTGGAGCCGGAAATGGTCAGCGTATTGCTGTCCAAAAAATTCCAAACATTTTGTTCCAACCCGGTGGCCAGCTTAAACAGGATGTTCTGCTTCATGAAGCTGTTGTAATTTTCGCCACCATCAATTTTTTCGAGGGTGGCCTCTTCAAGGGACGGCTCAGCCAGGAAGCCCAGGGGCAGATAAGCATTGTTTTCCAGCAGGACAGTGTTGCCGCTGCTGTAAACGGTGTCGAAATAGGCGTTATCCTCCACATTTCCTTCCCGCTCCAGCATATACTTCAGGTTCAGAAACAGATTCGCCACCGGAGAGGCTTCTTCGAAGCAATAGCGGTTATAGGTGTTCTTTGCACCATAGCCCAGGGCCCGCATGAACTCCGTGATCCGGACATTGGCCGAGCTGGTGAAGGTGGAGATGCCATTGTAGCCATTGATGGCACCGTCGTTCAGGGTCTGGGAGTGGGTTGTCTCAGCCCGGTAGAAGTCGGAAAACTTCTCCCGTTCCTGCATATAGCGGATTGCGGAGGCGGAATCCTCGGTGCCCATGGGATAATTTGTGACGGTGGTGGCAGGGAATTCCGTGGCAAAATTGGCCAGATTCAGCAGCAGCTCCAGGCTCATAATAACCGAGAGGATAATGGCAGACTGCCGTCTGCGCCGGGAATCCCGCACCGCATGCTCCCCGGACAGCCCCTTTTCCACAGCGATAAAGGCCAGGATTCCCAAATACAGCACCAGGAAAATCGTATTGAAAACCACAAAGACCAAATCGGTGATCTCGTTGCTGCAGCTCATGATAAAGAAGGAAAATGCTGCCGCAATTATCAGCTGCCACAGCTCAAACCTGTCCCGAATCAACCAGGCCCGGTAAGCCATATACAGCATCACGAAGCTGAACAGGAAGCTGAACCGGTAGGGAATCATGTTGGTGAAGTGGAATCCGTGCCAAATGTAGTCCAGCTGCCGCAGGATGAAGCTGAGCATGAACAGCAGCAGCAGACCCAGGGAGCAGAGCTTGTCCCGCAGCTTGACGCCCTTGGCGGTGAGGAAAAGGAAAGCCAGGGCAATGGAGCCCACGCCGCAGTACAGGTTGGGCAGACCTTCCTTGAAGGTAGGCACCAAACCGGCACCGGTGTTGCCGGCTACCTGACGCATACCCTCCAGAATCGGCGGGAAGGATTCAAAGAACGCATTGAGCCAGTGGCCCATCAGGGTCAGCAGACCGGCGCCATCGGCTTTAGCGGTCTTGTAGACCTCCCAGGCCTCCTTGGCGCTGGCGCACAGATCCGCGCTGACAATGTTCAGGGCGAAATCCTCCGGGAACAGATTCACGCTGGATTGCGTATTTTGCAGCGCAGCCAGGGCCGGCAGCTCCAGCACGGCGGTCATGCCGATGGCCAGAATAGAGAACAGAGCAATCCGCCCCAAATCCAAAGCAAACCGCTTGATGCCCGGGAACCGGCAAATTTCATAGCAGATAAACAGCAGAAGAATAAAAATGCAGGTAAAGAATCCGATATAGTAATTGGCAAATACCGATAGGAACAGGGCGATGGTATAAAGGATAAATTTCTTATCCCGCAGCAGGGAAACGGTACCCAGTGCCACCAGCGGCAGCAGCGCAAAGGTATCCAGCCACATCACGTTCCACTGGTAGGCCAGCGCCCAGGCGCACAGGCCGTAAAACGCGCCGAAAATGGAGATGGAGTAATCGTTGACCCGAAACAGCTTCTTCAGGAACAGCGCGAAAAACAGACCGGCCAGACCCAGCCGCACGGGCATCAGGATGGCAAACAGCTCCAGCGTCATGCTCTCGGGGACCAGGACGCACAGCAGGTTCAGGGGAGAGGACAGGTAGTAGGAAATCAGTCCCAGATAATCCATACCCATGCCCACGCTCCAGTTGAACAGGAGGGAGTCGCCGCTGAGCAGCGCCCGCCGGAATTCCACGAAGAAGGGGTAATACTGGTGGTATTCGTCGGAATAGAGGATGGCCTTGGTATCGCCAAAGGGCTCATACTTCCCCAGGAACATGATGGCCAGCATCCCCAGGAAGGGAATCAGGAAGGCCAAAATCAGCGGACCGGCGGGGAATTTCAGCTTCGGGCTATCAAGTGTGATGGGCTCGGCGGTTGGGACCGGGATTACCGGTTCTATAGAGTCGGGCTGTAGCGGAACGTCGATATCTGCCGGCTCTGCGGGGGCAAAGGTTGAACCACAGAAAGGACAGAAAGTGGCGTTCTCTTCCAGCTCAGCGCCGCAAAGGGTGCATTTCATGGTGCATTCTCCTTAGTGATATAGTCATGTGTGTATTTTACATTATGAACGATGGAATGTCAACATAAACCAAATAGCATACAACAAAAAGGACGCGGCGCATAGGCCGCGTCCCGGGACATTAAAGGTCGTCCGGAAGGTCATCAGGTTCGTCGTATTCAGAGGACATAATCTCGCCCACCCGCATCCGGCGTTTGATTTTCATTTCCTCCACCTGCTTGTGGATGATTTCTTTCACATCCATAGGTTTTTTGATATTCTTCAGCAGAAGGGTCGGCTGGGTCTTGTCGGAGGAAACGATGGATACCGTACCCACCCCAAAAATCCGCTGCCACAGGCTGCGCTTGGTGGTGATATCCCGGACCCGGTACAGCAGCATCTCATCATCCCGGATACTGAGCAGTCCCACGGACAAAAACAGACGGTCCCCGCTGAGGGCATAGCGGGTAAAGCTCAGGGGCATACCCATAAACCGCTTCCGGTCAGTCCAGATGTAATCACCTTTTTTGAATCCCATGGTAAAAACCTCCTGTGTTTTTTCTTTATTGTACACACTTCGCAGACAAATGTCAAGGTGTGGGGAATGATTGTTTAGCGCATGAACCTACAATTCTGTCATCCTGAGCGAGCGTCAGCGAGTCGAAGGATCTACGCACTACATTACCCTGAAACATATCGATCCTGCGTAGATCCTTCGACTCCGCTTCGCTTCGCTCAGGATGACATACATCTTACCGTTACTCCGCTAAACGATCATTTACAAAATCAGACAAATCAACCCGCTGGCGCCTTCGTTGACGATTCTGGTCAGACTGCCCCGGAATTTGGCCCGGACATCCTCCGGTGTCCGCAGCAGCTTGGTCATCAACCCCTCCTGAATCAGCTCGTAGACGGATTTTCCGAAAATATTGCTCTGCCACAGCTGCTCCCGCCCCTGGCCGGAGAGCCGGTCGATCAGATCCTGGGATTGCTTTTCGTCCCCCACCATGGGATTGATCTCCGTGTCGATGTCCACCCGAATCATGTGGATGGATGGGGCACCGGCCTTCAGCTTGACCCCATAGGCGCTGCCCTTATGGAGAATCTCCGGCTCCTCCAGGGTCATTTCCCCGGCGGTGGGCATGACGATGCCGTAGCCGGTGGATTTGACGGCGTTCAGCGCATCGGAAATTTTGTCGTATTCCTGCTTCACCTGGGACAGCTCCGCCAGCAGCGCCACCAGCTGGGCATCATTTTCGATGGGCATCCCGGCCTTGCTGCTGAGAATTTCGTAAAACAGCGCCTCCGGGAATCCCAGACAGCAGGACACAGTCCCGGTGGCCAGATCTACATCCCGAACGGAAAAATCCAGCACCTGCTCCAGATCCTTCAGAGAGGACAGGGTAGGGCAGGCCTGACCAAGGGTCTGAATCTGCTCCGCCCGCTGCAAAAGAGCCTCGTAGAGCGCCGCCTTCACCGGATGCTCCGGCTCCAGCGCATCCATCCACCGGGGCAGATAAATCCGCAGCTCCTGCATGGGGAAATTGTAAAGCAGCTCCCGCAGCAGCTCGCTGATGAGGGCGCTGTCCAATGCCTGGCAGTCCGCGATGGCCGCATCCACCCCAAATTGATTTTTCAGCATGGCCTTGACGCTGGCTGCCGCTTCACCGCCGGGATTGCGGCTGTTGATAATGACCAGGAAGGGCTTCCCAGTGGCCTTCATGTCCGTAATGGCCCGCTTTTCGGCGGTGATGTAGTCCTCTCGGGGGATATCCGTAACGGTGCCGTCGGTGGTCACCACGATACCGATGGAGCAATGCTCCTCCATGACCTTCCTGGTGCCCAGCTCTGCCGCTTCAGTCATGGGAATCTCGTAGTCAAACCAGGGGGTGGTCACCATCCGGGGGGCACCGTTTTCTTCGGCTCCAACGGCCCCCTCCACCATGTAGCCCACGGAATCGATCATCCGCACCCGGAGCTTTGCGGTGCCGTCGGGGGAGATTTCTACCGCCTCCTCCGGCACGAATTTGGGCTCCGCGGTCATAATGGTCTTGCCGGAGCCGCTTTGGGGCAGCTCATCCCGGGCCCGCTCCTTGCGGTAAGGGTCGTCGATGCAGGGAATCACCAGCTCCTCCATAATTCTTTTGATTAAGGTAGACTTTCCCGTGCGCACCGGCCCCACCACGCCGATGTAAATGTTGCCCCCGGTCCGGGCGGCGATATCCTGATAAATGTTTTCCATAACCCAGCCTCCTCGCGGTTTTACTGTAGGGTATGTCCCGGCGGGGGAGAATAGAACCCTGCGCCACAAGATGCGGTGGTTTTGTTTGAAAAAAATCAAAGATTTTGTGAAAATAATGTTTGACAAATTGGAACTTAGCCTATATAATATGTAAGCACGACTGTGGAAAAGGAGGGGATACTATGCTCTTAGGGCTTTCCAAGATCATTGATCGCCCCGGCGCATCGGTTCCGTTTTCTACTGCAGTCGATTTGAGTGATCTTCGCTACGGCATCAGCTACCCTGTCACCGAGCCCGTCCGGGCAGAGGGGCAGGTGCGCAATACCGCCGGTGTGCTGGTGATGACCGGGTCCATCGAGACCACCATCCACGGCACCTGCGACCGCTGCGCCACGGCTTTCGACCGGGAGATTCAGTTCCCCATCGATGTGGTGCTGGTCACCGAGCTGTGTAACGAAGAGAACGAAGATGAATGGGTATTCCCTCTGGAGGGAGACAGCGCCGACTTGGAAGACATCGTCCGGACGGTTTTCGTCCTGAACCTGGATTCCAAGCTGCTGTGCAGTGATGATTGCAAGGGCCTCTGCTGCGGCTGCGGCAGAAACCTGAACTTCGAATCCTGCAGTTGCCAGAAGGAGCTCGATCCCCGATTTGCTGCTTTGAAGCAGCTTCTTGAGAAGTAAATCCAAAACAAAAGCTGTTAAAAGCAGTTCGACCAAGGAGGTGTCACCATGGCTGTCCCTAAGTGTAAAGTGTCCAAGGCCCGCCGCGATAAGCGCCGTGGCTCCAACTGGAAGCTGTCCGCTCCCAGCGTGGCTGTTTGCCCCAAGTGCGGTGAGCCCGTCATGCCCCACAGAGCTTGCAAGGCTTGCGGCTCCTACAATGGCCGTCAGGTCCTGGCCGCCAAGGCTGACTAAGGCAGGAAAAGCGGAAACGCAGAGGAA
>JAFTHT010000007.1 GCA_017457285.1 Oscillospiraceae bacterium
ACCTCCCGGTCAGCTTTGCTATACCCAAAATGCGTAGGAAGCAGCATCTTTACTGCAAATACCTGCTCCAGAAAGCCTCACTACGACTCAATAAGCATAAAAAAGTGGACTGCTGCAAAACTTGCGTTTTGCAACAGTCCCTTTTGTTGTTTTTGTAGGAAAATGTTAGGGATGTGTTGACAGAACAAGATTATTGTGTTAAGATACTTAAAACCCAAAATCGTGTGTAGGGTTTGAAATAAACATAAACTGTCAATTACATCATCTAGTGTCCAGCAAAGATAAACAACACAAAAAACACAATATATTGTGGTGCGCTAAAAGTTGGATAAGGCTACAAGATTGGAAATCGTGTATACCCCAAAAGGGTATCGAGGGTTCAAATCCCTCCTTCTCCGCCAAAGAATAACCGCAATCTTGATACAAGGTTGCGGTTATTATCTTTTCATGGTACAATAAAGAAAAAGGCGGTGATTGTATGTTAGTTGATGAACAAATCAAAAATGCAAGACATAATTTCATGTTGGCGTCAGAAGAGTTTGGTTTTGAGTTTGTGAGTCCTTTCAATCTTACCGATGAAATAGAAGTGTTTGGATATATTTCAAACTACGGGAGCAAGAACGGTGTTGTTATTTGTCTTACTTCTCCGCCTGATTATTATATAGATAAGAGAGTTGCTGATTGGTGTAAAGAAGCGAATTGTTTCTATTCTTTCTTAAACATCGAGTTGTTAGCGGGAGAATATAAAAGAGCATACTTCCGAGAAATGCTTCGCGATTGGGGTAAGTATTAAGCTCTGAAATTTGCAAAATGCACCCCCTAAATCAATTTTGCACCCCCTTATCCTAAAAATGCACCCCCTAAAATGACTTTGCACCCCCTAACCTAAAAAGGGGGTGCATTTGTATTATAATTAGGGTTAGTCTTCAAAAGAAAATCCTGTCGAATTCTCGGCAGGATTTTTTAATTTGATAACGGGCAGAATAATGAAAATATATCTGTTCCATTGAAGATAGTTTTTCCCCAGTAAGAAAAACATCTATAATAATTAATCCAATGTCAAAAGCCTAACTACCAAACGAGAGTAGTTAGGCTTTTTATTTGCCTTGTTAATGATGGTGTATGAACACAAGGATCGCTGCAGTGGAGGCTCCGATTGCCCAGAGGGTAACCAATCCAATGTTGGGAAGAGCCAGCATCCAATCACCCTGAAGCAGGGCTTGGGCGGCCTGGCTGCTGGGGTAGAAGGGGAGGATTTTGCAAATCTTCTCAAATACACCGCCAATCATTTCGATGCTGAACCAGGTGCCGGAGAGCCAGCCTGCCAGATTCGTCATCAATGCGCCGCAGATTCCGCCCACGGCCTTTTCGGACAGAACGCAGCCAAGCAGCAGTCCCAGGGCAATATACAGGCAGGCGGTGGGCACCAGGCCGAGGATAACGGACAGAATATGAATGGTCGATTTCAGACCCATAGCAATGGCGGCCAGGGTGCAAAACAGTACCTGGACCATTGCCATGGGAATCATGGGCAGACAATAACCGGCGATGTATTCCCAGGACCGCAGGGGAGAGGTGCGTAGCCGCAGCATGAAACTGCTGCCCCGGTCCTTGGAAATCAGCATGGACGCAAACAGGGACAGGAAACAAAGACCGAAAGCCGCAATGCCGGGGGCCAAGGTATCGATTTGGTACAGGGTCATATTTGACTCAGCCGGGATTGCGCTGTTGATCAGCGACAGAAGTCCAAGCAGTAAAACCGGGAACAGAACCCCAAAAAAGAGACTGATAGGGTCCCGGATAATTTCCAGGGTGTTGCGTTTGGCGAAAAACAGCGTGCGACTCATAGGGCACCTCCTGCCAGCGTGATGAAGGCATCCTCAAAATTCTTGGCCTTTGCCAGATGAATCAGTTCCTGGGGGGTGCCGAGGGCCGTCAGTTTGCCGCCGGAAAGAATGCCGATACGGTCAGAAAGTGCCTCTGCCTCCTCCAGATAGTGGGTGGTGAGAATGATGGTGGTTTTCGCTTTTAGCGCCCGAATCATGGTCCACAGCTCCCGTCGGGCAAGAACATCCAGCCCCAATGTGGGCTCATCCAGAAACAGCAGCCTCGGCTGCGAAATAAGGGCCATGGCAATGGACAGCCGTCGCTGCCAGCCGCCGGATAGCTTTTTGGCCTTCGTGTATTCGATTTCCTCCATATGAAATTGTTCAATAATCTCCGTGGCTTTTTCCTTTGCATCCTTACAGGATGCGCCATAAATACCGGCCATCAGCTCCAGATTTTCCCGGACGTTCAAATTGGGGGCCACGGCGGTTTCCTGGGGACTGGTAGAGAGCAGGGCTTTTGCTTTGTTGGGCGCGGTTTGGATATCGTGTCCAAAAATCAGGGCCGTTCCGTCTGTTGGGGACATCAGACAGGACAGGAGCTTGATGGTGGTTGTCTTACCGGCGCCATTTACCCCCAGCAGGGCGAATAGTTCTCCCTGAGAAACGGTCAAGTTCAGCCCATCTAAAGCGGTTTTGGTGCCGTATTTTTTGGTGAGGCCTTTGGTTTCAATGGCGTTCATGGTAATTCCTCCGCATGGTTGATAGCTTCAGCAAACGCTTCCAAATTCGAGTTGCTTTCTTTTGGATAAAGGGTTTGTCCGTTGCCATCGAGGATGGTTTTGGCAATTTTCATCATAAAATCATGCTTCTGAAGCGCAATACCTCTGGTGGGGTCAGCCATCAGAATCAAACTATCCCCAGGTCCAACGCCGAACATCTCCCGTACTTCCTTGGGAATCACAATTTGCCCCTTGGGGCCAAGCCTGACAGTTGCAAGAAAACCTTTACTCATATAAAAACTCCTACAAGTTATACTTGTTATACAATTATACAGGATTCATTTCGTATTGTCAAGAATCGGATGATTCGGAATATTTTATAATATATTCACAAAAACGCCATGATTTTCTTTCGGGTTATGCTACAATATATACACACGGCAGGCGGCAGTAGGGTGCGACGATGCCGGGGAAAGATTCCCGGATAAGCCGACGGCGTGACCCGTGACAGACTGCGCCGCAGGAAGAGAAAATACGGCAGTGATTTCTACAAATCACTGCCGTATCGTGTTACACCCCGGAGCGGTTGCTCCGGGGTGTGTTTTATTCTTCGTTTGGTACGTCCGTCAGCTTGGAGGTCTGGCGGAAGTAGGCCAGGACATAGTCCACAAAGGCAATCAGCAGGAATGCGCCGTCGATAATTGCGATAATCATAATGGCCGTTTCATTTAGCTGGGGCATCAGCACCATTAGAATCAGACTCACGAACAGAATCGTAGTGCAGATTTTTCCGGTCATCAAGGCGCCGGTCAGCATTTTGCCTCTTCGGAAGAACACCAGCATGGCAATCAGCTGGAAGCTCTCCTTCGTGACAAACAGGGTCACAATCACCCACAGCACGGGATTCGATTTCGCCAGGCATAAAATCAGCGTGAACTGGGTCAGCTTATCTGCCACCGGGTCCAGTATCTTGCCCACGTTGGAAATCATATTAAAGTGTCTGGCAATTTTGCCGTCAATCAAATCCGTCAGGCAGGAGGCGGCCAGGATTCCGCCGGCGATGTAATAGTAATTCGGTACGGTGGCGTTCAGGTAAATCACCACATACACCGGAATCAAAATCAGCCGAAACAGGCTCAGCAGGTTTGGTATGGTCAATATTTCTTTTTTCCAATCCTTGATTATCATTTGTCTTTCCCCCATGCGGATGGAACCACGCTCAACATAATGAACTATTATAGCTCATTATGAATGTTGAATCAAGCCTAAAATCGCTTCTAATTAAAAAATTTTACAAAATCAAACAATTATATTACCGTTGCTGGTTTGTTGCCAGAGGATATTGACGGGCAAGATGCTTCCAGGTGACTTTATCCAGCTCGCCTGAGCGGGGAAGACCCGTCAATTCCTGAAAATCCGCAAGAGAAATGGAAGTGGGTTCATCCAGCAGGCCATTGAGACTTGGGGCAGTAATGCTGCCGTACACCTCGGACAGGACCTTCAAAATCGCTTGGAGGATGTAGACGTTAGGCTCCCGGCTTCCCCGGCGGATGACCTGCCCCGGATGCAGGATGATTTCCAGCGGTTCCGCCGCATCCACTCTTGTGATGGCTGGCTCATAGACGGCTACAATTGCCTCCCAGGTGTCCTGATCTGCGATACCGGTGACGGGAAAACCATGGTTTCGCTGAAATGTGGAGACGGCTGCCACGGTTTGAGGTCCGTAGATGCCGTCTGGCACCAGACTTGGCTGAGATGGGTCATCCTGAGCAATGACCCGAATCATGGTTTGCAGGCTGCGAATCGGCTGCCCAATAAAGGATTCCGGTGGTCTCATCGAATCACCTCCTGGCGGATGGGGTCTTGGTTTCCGGCGGACAAATTTTTACCGGGGAACTGGGTCATGGCGGTGGTTTTTGCATATCGCTGCCGACTCTGGGCGCCGGTATTGGCGGGGAATACTTCCTGATTTCGCAACGAAATATTCTCAATACCGGAAAATTGATCGTAAATTTCATCCCAGGTAGCTGCGTCCACCACGCCAGTTTGAGGCAATCCGAAGTATTGCTGGGCTGCAAGGACTGCCTCCTGGGTCCTGATTCCGAAAATGCCGTCAATGCTGACGCTGGGAATGGCAGGGATGTAGGCGGCCAAAACCGCCAGCATATATTGCAGATGCCGTACCTTTTCGCCGGTGCTGCCCAGTTGTGGGGAATTTGGAAATTCCCAGGAAATGGAATAGAAGCGTTGACCTTGGCTGCGCAGCTCGGACAGTCGGGTGACCGCGGTATATAGCCGGACCAGGGCATACCAGGTGGCTTTTCCTACTACGCCGTCAACGTCCAGCCCAAAAATTTCCTGAAATTTTCGCACGGATGCCTCTGTTCGGCTTCCGAAAATGCCATCCACGGTATCCAGCTTCGGAATAGCGGGATAATTTTGGGAGATTCGGTTTAATTCCACCTGTATGACCACGACGCTGGGGCCGGAGGATCCACGGCGTAGTGCAGTACCCGGGTAGGAGGAGGTGATGCCCCGAATGGGTGCATTTGCCACAATTTCTACGTTTCCATAGTAGCTTTGAACGATTTGGGTTGAGGAATAGCCCTGTCGGGCCAGATTTTGGCTGCCCCATTGACTCAGACCTTCACAGGTAACGGTGGTGCCGTTGCAGAATTTTGCGGCCAGAGGCTCCACGAATCCCGGGCGGCGGAGGTAATCGTTGAACAGCTCATCCACAATCCGGGATACGTTTTCAAAGAAGCTGCGGCCGTTTACAAAGGCCTGGTCGAAGGCGGTATTATTGGTAATGTCGAAATCATAGCCCCGACTTCGGTAGAATTCGGTGTATACCCGGTTCAAAGCGAAGGAAACGATTGCGTAGATGTTCGCCCGGAGGGCCGCTTCCTCCCAGGTTGGATAAATCTCGCTGGAGGCAACGTTTTTGACATAATCTGAGAAAGGAACTGTCACGTTGGCGGCGCTGGTGCTTGGGGCTCCAAGGTGGACGGTGATGGTCTGCGGTACGAAGGGAATCACAGTTGGCATGGCGGGCCTCCTTTACAGATTCTGGTTTGGGGTAAAGAAAATCTCCTTCTCGCCCCAGGAGGCCGGTAGCTCGGATAGTGGAATCATTTCCAGATTCTGATTGGTGGTGGTGTCTGCAAAGACCTGCAAATCCTCGTTTTCAATTTGGATATAATCCTTCAGACGGGCGTACAGATTGACCCTGGCAAAAGGAAGCTCGCCGGGGTTTGGGCTCTGGCTTTCCGCCAAATCCGGTACGGGAATCGGTATAGGTTCGATTTTTCCGCTTCGGTCGGTTAGACGCATGGCCAGAGCGGTGCCATCGGTGGCGGTGACTGTGATTGCAACGTCCTTTAATGGGATTCTGGCCTTGCTGGTGAAGGCGCTGACCTGTATGTAGCCTGTAGCTGGCAGGGGAAATCCCCTCCTTTCATGGTTTCGGATTAGTTTATGCAACGGGTGGCCTATTGGTGCAAGAAAATCGGACCGATGATGGCATCGGCCCGATGGATTTGTTTCACAAAAATTCGCTGGCTTGTCGAATGTTTTCCTTTTCACGCTCTACCAAATCATAGGCCAGGGTCTTAACCTGACTATCATGGTCCTTTGCACGATGGATGTCCCGCAGGCTTTTTATCATACCCTTTGTATTTCCCTGCACCAGCATTCCGGCGATTTTGGAATCGGTTTCTCCGCCAATCAGCTTCATTCTCGACATGATGGATGCCATCCGTTCCACCGATGGGTCCAACGCCCCAATCAGCCACCCCCGGCGGGTTGCAAGGTCATAGGCCTTTTCTTCGATGGCATCGTACTCCTCCAATTGGTCGTGGAGTGCCTGCCGAAGATCATGGTTTTTTGCTTTGTGCTGAACGCAGCGAATCCCGGATTGGCCCATTTGGACTGTTTTAATCAGGGAGGACAGGATTTCTTTATCGTTTTTCATATTTTCATCACCTGTTCTCAGTATTGCCACGGGAGGCATATAATATTCCGGAAAGGAATGATGTATATGTGTGCGATTGCGGGGATACTTGATCTTCCGGCGACAGAGCCGGTAGTCAGCGCCATGCTTACCACCATGGCGCGGCGAGGGCCCGATGGCGAGGGGATTTATGCCGGAGAAGGCTGCACGCTGCTCCATAGCCGCCTGGCAATTATTGATCCGACTGGTGGTTCTCAGCCCATGACCCTGGAGTGGGCAGGGGAGCGGTATATCCTTGTTTATAATGGTGAACTGTATAATACCGAAGCACTGCGGCGGGAGCTATCTGCCCTGGGACATGAATTTTCCGGTCACTCGGATACGGAGGTGGTGCTTCATGGCTACGCACAATGGGGGGAGGCTTGTGTAGAGCGGTTCAATGGCATCTTCGCCATGGCGGTATGGGAGCAACAAAGACGACGTCTGTTTCTTAGTCGTGACCGGATTGGGGTAAAGCCTTTGTTTTTTATGCTGCACCAAGGTGGTCTGATTTTTGGATCTGAAATTAAGACGATTCTGGCCTATCCTACGGTCCGTCCGGAGTTGGATGGGGATGGGGCGGCACAAATCGTTCTGTTGGGACCTGGTAGGATACCCGGTTCCGGTGTGTTTCGGGGAATCAAGGAGTTGGAACCGGGTTGCCGGGGGTATTTTGAAAATGGAAAATTCCATTGGCAGCGATACTGGAAACTCCGGGATAGGGAGCATACCGAGAGCTTTGAGCAGACCCTGGAGGTGGTTCGGGAGCTGGTCACGGACGCAATTCGGCGGCAGATGGTTTCGGATGTGCCCATTGGCTGCTTTTTGTCCGGAGGGCTGGACAGCAGCATCATTTGCGCCGTATGCGCCAAAGAAAAACAGGGAATTGATACATTTTCCGTGGATTATCAGGATAATGAACAATATTTTGTAGCCGGAAAGTTCCAGCCGGATGCGGACACGGCGTATATTCATCTTATGCAGGAGGCCATTGGCAGCCGCCATCATTGGACGGTTTTGAAACCGGAGGATTTGGCGGCAAATTTGGAGCGGGCAACGCTTGCGCGGGATTTACCAGGGATGGCCGATGTGGATTTTTCGCTGTTGGCCTTTTGCCAGGATATTCGAAAAGAAGTGAAGGTTGCGCTGTCCGGGGAATGTGCTGATGAGATATTCGGGGGATACCCCTGGTATCGTGATCCGGAGGTGCGGAACACCGATGGGTTCCCCTGGTCACAAAATATGGCGCAGCGTATATGCCTGATGCATCCGGAAATCCGGATCCGGGTGGATGGAAGAGAATTTGTTCAGGCGCAGTATGACCGCACGCTTCAGGAATCTGACATCCTGCCCGGTACATCGCCGCTGGAAAAACGGATGAAGGAAATGGTGAATCTGAATTTCCGATGGTTTATGCAGACGCTTCTTGACCGAAAGGACCGGATGAGTATGTACCATGGGCTGGAAGTTCGGGTGCCTTTTTGCGACTATCGTGTTGCGGAATACCTTTATGGTGTTCCTTGGGAATATAAGGACTATCGTGGCAGAGAAAAGGGGCTGCTGCGCCACGCCATGGAGGGCATTCTGCCTGAAAAAATCCTGCGCCGCAAGAAAAGCCCCTATCCAAAGACCCATCATCCGGTCTATATGGATATTATGCGAAGGGGCGTGCAAACGCTGCTGGAGCGGAAGGATGCTGCGATATTTTCGATTTTCGATAGGGAGGAAGTTCGAAAATTGCTGGAGGGGACACCGAAATGGCCCTGGTATGGGCAGCTTATGACCCTGCCACAGACCTTTGCTTATCTGCTGCAGGTGGATTTTTGGTTGAGGCACTATAAAATTTCGTTGGTTTGATGGTTTTCGTTGACGGGAAGAGGGTCTTGTGGTAGAATAGAGGGGAATTCAAACTCGAAAGAGGTGTCATATCCCATGAGAAAAACCAAGATTATCTGCACCATCGGCCCCGCCAGTGAAAACGAACAGACCCTCACCGCCATGTGCAAAGCCGGCATGAATGTGGCCCGGCTCAATTTCTCCCACGGTACCCACGAAGAGCATAAGAAAAAGATTCAGCTCATTAAATCCGTTCGGGAAAAGCTGGATTTGCCCATTGCCATCATGCTGGATACCAAAGGCCCGGAGTACCGCATCGGCACCTTCGCCAATGGTAGCGTGGAGGTTGTGGTGGGCGAAACCTTCACCTTTACGGTGGATGATGTACAGGGTGACCAGACCCGTGTTTCCGTCAATTATAAGGACCTGATCAAGAACCTGTCTGTTGGTGACCGAATCTTGGTGTGCAACGGCCTGGTCATTTTCGAGGTCATCGAGCTGAAGGATAAGGATGCGATTTGCCGCGTCATTGTGGGTGGCACCTTGAGCAACCGTAAGAGCATGAGCTTCCCCAATAAGGTCATGCCCGGTCCCTTCCTGTCCGAGCAGGACAAGGCGGATTTGCTCTTTGGTATTGAAAATGATGTAGATTTCGTGGCGGCATCCTTCGTTTCCACCAAGGACGATGTGATGGAGCTGCGGGATTTCCTGAACTCCAATGGTGGCAAGGATATCGATATCATTGCGAAAATTGAAAATCGCTCCGGCGTGGACAATGTGGAGGATATCTGCGAATATTGCGAGGGTATCATGATTGCCCGTGGTGATTTGGGCGTTGAGATTCCCTTTGTGGAGGTTCCTGCCGTTCAGAAGCTGCTGATTAACAAGTGCCGGATGCTGGGTAAGCGGGTGATTACCGCTACCGAGATGCTGGAATCCATGATTTATAACCCTCGGCCCACCCGGGCGGAGATTTCTGACGTGGCCAATGCTGTTTATGACGGCAGCTCTGCCATCATGCTGTCCGGCGAGTCCGCTGCCGGTAAATACCCGGTGGAGGCGGTCCGCAATATGGCGGAAATTTCTGAGTATACGGAGCAGCACACCAGCTACCGTAAGCGGTTCCTGACCTCCGAATTCCAGATTAACAGCAATCTGGATGCCATTTCCCACGCCACCTGTGCCATGGCCATCGATGTCAATGCCAAGGGCATCGTGGTTTGCTCCGTTTCCGGCAAGACGGCGATGATGGTCAGCCGGTTCCGCAGCCCTGTGGACATTTTGGGCATGACCACCGACCCCAAGGTCTGGCGGAAGTTAGGTCTGAGTTGGGGCGTTACCCCTGTGCTGACCGAGGCGTTCCCCACCATGGACGTGATGTTCTACTATGCCATGAGTAGCGCCCGCCGGTATCTGCCGGTGAAACGTGGCGATAACGTGGTGCTGACCGGCGGCCCCATCAATGGCAAGAGCGGCAACACCAACACCATCAAGGTGGAACAGATTTAATAACTTTTCGGCTCGCAGATGCATCTGTGAGCCGAATTTTTGCGTATTTTTATGAATTTTTCCTACATGAAATTTCGTTGGAAATTTGCTATAATATATCCAAACCATGGAAGGAGCGGTGACGATGTATCAGGTAGGGAATCAGGTGGTTTATGGAATTCACGGCGTGTGCCGTATCGTGGATTTGGAGGAGCGGGTCGTGGACCGGAAGAAAATCCGCTATTTTGCACTGGAACCTTTGGATCAGCCCGGGGCAAAGTTCTTCGTACCCTCGGAAAATCCTGTGGCCCTTGCAAAGCTGCGCCACGTCATCAGCCGGGAGGAACTGGAGGCACTTCTGGCCTCTCCTCAGCTCCGGGATAACTGCTGGATTGCTGATGAAAATCGCCGGAAGCAGCGCTATCGGGAGCTGATTGTCTCCGGCTCCAGAGAAGATCTGCTTCAAATGGTGGGTACCCTCCACCGTCATAAAAAAGAACAGCTCGCCTCCGGAAGAAAATTCCACCTCTGCGACGATAACTTCCTCCGGGATGCCGAAAAGCTCCTGAATGCCGAGTTTGCCCTGGTTCTGGGCATTCAGCCCTCAGAGGTTGAAACGTACATTTTGGATGCATTGGATCGATAAAAATCTGTCATTGCGATTTGCAATGACAGATTTTTTTATAACAGTATATTCAGCAATTGAGTAGGGGAGTTGGCTAGACATTTGGCGCCGGAGCGGGTTAGTTCTTCAGCGGTTCCATAGCCCCAGGTGACGCCGATGGTGGAGATGCCGTGTGCGGCGGCACCAAGGACATCGAAGGCGGTGTCGCCTACCATAATGGAATCTTTCGCATTGGTTTGCTCTAAAAGATAGCCGATGACCTTTTCTTTGGAGTCCCGACTGCTGTCCATGGTAGCGCCGCAGATTCTGTCGAAGTAGGGCGCAAGGCCGTATTTTTCCAGAATGGCTATGGCCATGGATTCAGGCTTGGAGGTGGCCACATAAAGTCTGTGTCCCGCTTCTTTCAGAGCAGCCAGCAAAGCATGAATACCGGGGTAGGGGGTATTTTCAAACATTCCCTTGGGCACATATCTGCTTCGGTAAATTTCGATTGCCCGCTCCACATCCTCGGATTTGACACCGAATTCCTGAAAAGTCTGCCGTAGAGGCGGGCCAACAAAGACCCGCATAGCGTCTCGCGGGGGAACTTCCAGCCCCAGGGTACGCAATGCCAGTGCGGCGCAATTGATGATACCTTCTCCGGCATCGGTCAGAGTTCCGTCCAGATCGAAAAGAATGTGCTTCATATCAGGCGGCATCTTTGAGCCGGTAGAGGTAATAGGTGTAATTGTAGTTTTCAAACATCATGTCAGCAGTTTGGACCAGCTCATATTTGGAGCTGTTGCAATTGTATTCCTCCAGCCGCTTTCTGCGGGTGATGACAAAGTCTACCTTGCCGGAGGAGATATAATTATACTGGGTCTGCCACATATCCGGTGCCGCCACGTTGAAGGTGCAGAAGAAGGGGCACACCGGCATACTATCCGCCGCAAAGTAGAAACCGCCGTCCAGAAATCCGAAATTCAGGATGGTGGGGTTTACGTGGGTCAGGTGCATGGTATCGGCGAACTTATATTGGGGGAGGTCCTGTTTGTCATAATCCATCAAATAGGTGTTGGTGCTGGTCATATTGGCCAGGAGCAGGAAGTAGACGCACAGCAGGCCGGTGACCAGGTTTCGATGCAGACCGGGGTGGATTTGGATGCCCCGAAACAGCTTGGATGCAAGCATAGCCCGCAGCGCCGCTGCCACCGCAACAAGACCAAAAATCGTGAACCCAGCGAACACCAAGGCATAGTAGACGTAGCCCTTACCCATATAGGTGGTAATCATCAGGATATAGAAGCTCATGGCCACCAGCAGAAGATCTCTGGGCCGCTCCTTGGCGTTGATCAGAAGGTAGCTCAGACCGAAGAACAGGAAGAGGGGGAATACCTCATTCCTGTCCATGGCTGCGTTGAACATCTGCTTGACGTTTTCCATCAACGTCAGCTCCGATTCGGTGGGGTACAGGAAGATATTGTTATAGAAATAGCAGGTGTACAAATCATCCAAAGCCCGATTGACCAGGAAATAGGCGAACACCACAGCGGTGACGATACCAAAGCCCAGCAAAATTTTGCACAATGTCCGCAGCAGGGCTCTGGCATTGCGAATCCAACCTGCATACCAAATCAGCACGAACAGCATGACACCCACATAGAAGCCCACCATGGTATACTTTATCCAGAAAACCGCACCGATGAAAATGCCGTTTACCAGAGCCTCTTTGTCGGTCAGTCCACGGTTTTCATGGCAGGCGTTCAGAATGGAATACAGGGCATAGAGGAACATGAACAGACTCAACTGCTCGACGCTGCCGCCATGGGTGAAGGCGGCGGTGGTGCAGACGATGCAAGCCAGCCCGGCCAGGACAGGGTACACATACAGGCTGCCTTTACCCAGATACAGTCCCGCAAGCTTGCCGCTATAGTAGAGGAATAGGCCGAAGGTGATGACCTCCAGCAGATACTGTCCAAAGAAGCTTCGGTTGCTGAAAAGGGCAACGATGGCATAGATGAAGTAGAGGACCGGCCCCTTTTGCTCGTAGAGATCCACATAGGGAACCTTGCCGTGGAGCATACCCTTGCCGATGGTCATGTAGCAGTTCACATCCACCCAATCGTTCATGGGGTACAGCGGAGAACTCTTGGAGCAGAACAGCAGGAAAAGGGAGGAAAGCAGAAAGCTAAACAGCAAAAGTCTATGCCTTTTAATAAACGTAAAAATTGGCGATAAATCAATCTTCTTCATAAGTTGTCCTCTCACTGATAATGTAACGAGGCCGCTGCTTGACCTCTAAATAAATCTTGCCCACATATTCACCCAGTACGCCGATGCAGGCCAACTGCACACCGCCAATGAAGCAGATGATGCAGGTCATGCTGGCCCAGCCAGGGACTGCGTTGCCGAGAATGGCCACTACGATGGACCAAATCACACCAATGAAGCTCAACGCGGCGATGAAGCAGCCAAGGCCCATAATCATCCGCAAGGGACGGATGCTGAGGCTGGTGATGCCCTCGAAGGCCAGCTGGAGCATTTTTTTCAGAGGATATTTGCTCTCGCCAGCCAGCCGCTCGTGGCGCTCGTAGTAGACGCTGGTGCTTTTGAAGCCCACAAGAGGGAACATACCACGCAGGAACAAATTTACTTCCTTGTAATTTTCGAATTCCTGCAAAACCTTGCTGGAAACAAGGCGATAATCCGCATGATTGTAGACGGTTTCGACTCCCATGGCCCCCAGGAGCTTGTAGAAGCCCTGGGCGGTGGCGCGTTTGAAAAAGGTATCGGTTTTTCTGCTGCTGCGTACACCGTAGACAATCTCGCAGCCGTTGCGGTACTGCTCCACCATGGCATCCATGGCGTCAATATCGTCCTGTCCGTCGCAGTCGATGGAGATGGTGATATCGCACAGATCCTTGGCTTCCATCAGACCGGCCAGTACCGCGTTCTGATGGCCCCGGTTTCGGCTCTGCCGGATGCCGGTGAACCGGGCATCCTTCTTGGCGAGGCTCTGGATGATGCTCCAGGTTTTGTCCTTGGAGCCGTCATCCACAAAGAGGATGCGGCTGTTTTCGGCAATGAGCCCCTTGTCGGACAGACCCTGGAGCTTGGCCAGGAACATTTCCGAGGTGATGGGAAGAACTTGCTCTTCGTTGTAGCAGGGAATTACAATATATAATGTTGGTTTCATAAAATCATCTCTTTCGGATGGAACTGTTACCGCGCGGTTGCGGCGAATACTTACGGAAGCACCGGCACCGTCACATCGGAGCGGAGCTTTTGCCGGAAAATCATGCGCCAGGTGATGCTGTCTGCCGGCGTATGCCGCAGGGAGGAAATGGCGAAATGACCGGCAGAGGGGACTTTATCCGTCAAAATTACTGCGGCGGGAGCCTCGGGGGTGCTTTGGAAGGGATCACCGGGGTCGCAGTCAACGATGCGAATCATGTCCTTGTCGATGGCGGGTTCGATGGAATAGGTCAGCCGGGTATAGCAGCAGGGATGATTGCTCAGGAAATTGGGATCCAGAGCCTCCCGGGTGCAGGCTTTGACAGTCAGCGTATGGGTCTGATCGGTCACCGGATGGGAAAATACCATGCTTTCGCCGGGCTTGGGGGCCACGAAGCGGATGCCAGGCACCGCCGCGGGAATCGCCTCCAGGTTCATAACCATGGTTTGGATAGGGGGATTTTTGCCCTTGCGGAGGAAGTGGTCCCGCCGCAGCAGATAACCCTTATTTCGGTCAAGGCCGTAATGCTCCAGAGTACGGCGGGCGTTCCAGCTGTTTTCCACCGCCGGGTCCCAGCGCAGGACATGGGATTTTCTGCGGGGCAGGTCAGAACTGTTGACAGCCAGCCGGCTGATGACCTCGATACCCAGAGGGTCATCCAGCTTGCGACGCATCAGGTCCTCGGCGGATAAATCCTCGGGCTTTTGGCTACCCCAGACCAGATTAAATCGGGCCATTTCCTCACCGGTGACCTCCAGAATGGAATCCACCACAATGCCGTTGTCGCATAAATAGATGGAGGGTACGAACCAGTTTTCGCCATGCCACTGGAAGGCTCGTCCGACGGTGATTTCATTACCGATGCGGCTCTTTTCGCAGTATTCGGCAAAGCCAGTGCCATAGCCTACGTCCCACTTAACCATGCCGGGACGGATGGGACACCACTCGAAATAGTCCGGCCGCAGGGGCAGGCTGGCATAGTCAAAGCTCTGCTGAATATCCACGATATAGCCATAGGGATCAGCAATTTTCGGCGGATGGTATGTATTTTCGATGGCTCGCATAACGGATCTGGTTTTGTGGTCGTTAATGACGATGGAATCCATCCGCTGCTGGAACAGACTGCGGCTCCAGGTGTGAGCGCCCAGAATCAGGGCCGCATCTTTGCTTACTACCAGCAAACCGATAAAATCCTCCAGGGATTTTGCCACAGGACGGACACAATCACCGGGGGTAGCGGAGGGGTCCACGGCAAAAACCATGCCGCCGAAGCCCTCTACCTGGCAAAAATGCACTTCGGAATCCAGAGCCCAGGCCACGATTCTGGCGCCGGCGGGGGTGTATACGCTGCCGCTCTCCTCCGGACCGGTAATCAGTCCGAGAGGGGAGATGTCCAGGCAGGAATATCGAAATTTTCGGTAGGTCTTCATGGGGTCATACCGTCCTTTTTCTGATTTTGCATGAAGATTTGTGGTGAAAGCATCAGGGGGTAGGAAATGGGCATGGAGCCCTCCAGATTCTCCTGATGCATATCAATGCCGTTGATTTGGCTGTTGGTGTAGGTGGTGTAGTAGTAGATTCCCAGCTCGGAATCACAGCAGCAGGAGTAGCGTGTGATTTCGTAGCGGCCGTCGTGCATCCGTACGCAGCCCCTGGGCATGGAAACAGACTCCAGAATGTGAAAAAATTGCCCTAAATCATCCCCATCGCACCGGGAATTCAGCTTCACAAATGCAGCCCGGACGAACCGGGAGGAAGAAGAATAATCACCCGGCAGACCAATGCCACCCATGCCGTTGCTGTAGGGCTTCGGCTCGTATCCTTCGGAAAAACGGTTTGCGGCGGGGTGGATGGATACATTCATATAGTTGGAAAGATGATACAAATGAAAATCGAAGGGTGGTTCGTTGGTCAGCACACCAATCGGGTTTTCAAAAACACGAATCCCATCAGCCATGGGCTCCACCACGATGGACTCCTGCTGATCGGCGATAATCCAATGAAGAGGGGAGAGGGGAAGCTGTTCACTGAAATGGATATCTGCCAAATTCAGCTTTTGCAGCAGAGGCCGGGCCTGGGCCACGCTGTCGCATTGTCCCAGAATCCATGGGATGAATTCAAAGGGGGCCACATTGTCCGCACCGCTGCGTACCGGCAGACATTTGGCGTTTCTGGGGAAGTTCAGGCCGGCCATGCTGAGCCCCTTTTCGTTGGTAGCCTCGTAGTAAAGGGGGCAATTATCGACCACCGTTGCCATGCCAATCATGGCATAATGGGTATCCATTGGGGGCATTTTGCGGAACCGGAAGGGGGAATTTCGCGGGGTCACGGTGACGGATTCCTGATAACCATACTCCAAATCCAGGTTGCGCCCGAAATAGCGACCTTGACAGATGGCAGTACACATGGTGATAGCCCCCCAAAATACGATAATACAGTATATAGTATACCACCAATCCGTCGGTTTTACAATGGGTATTCCAAAAAATTGCTTCATTTTCAGTAAAGTAAAATGAGTCTTGCATTTTTCGCCCCTGGGGGCTATACTTGAGTGTAGAATGATTATGGCAGGAGGTCTGACTATGAAACCAATTGTATATTTTTCACCGGTGATTTCCCCGGAAAAGGTGCTGGAGCTGTACCAAAAGGTTGGAAAATCTCTGCCCGGTAAGGTGGCCATCAAGCTCCATTCCGGCGAAAAGGGGAATCAGAATTTTTTGAAGCCTTATTTTTGGAAGCCCATTATTGATTATGTGGGCGGTACCGTTGTGGAATGTAACACTGCTTACCAAGGGGAGCGCAATGTGACGGAGCGGCATGTACGGCTTTTGGCTGACCACGGCTGGAGCAAATATTTCCCTGTGGATTTGCTGGATGCTCAGGGGCCGGATTTGGAGCTGGATATTCCCAACGGTAAGGTAATCCGGAAGAATTATGTTGGAAAAGATTTGGAAAATTATGATTCTATGCTGGTTTTGTCCCATTTCAAGGGTCATCCCATGGGCGGCTATGGCGGTGCGTTGAAGCAGCTGTCCATCGGAGTCGCGTCTTCCTTTGGTAAGGCTTATATTCATGGAGCCGGAGAACCGGAGAAAATCTGGACCGCCGACCATGATTCCTTCTTGGAGTCCATGGCGGATGCTGCCGGATCGGTGATTGAATATCTGAATGGAAATATCCTTTATATCAACGTGATGAAAAATATGTCCGTGGACTGCGACTGCTGCGCCGTGGCGGAGGACCCCTGCATGGCCGATATCGGCATCCTGGCCTCTACTGACCCCATTGCCATCGACCAGGCCTGTATTGATTTGGTCTACGCCTCCAAAGACCCTGGCCGGGACCATCTGCTGAAGCGCATCGAAAGCCGCAATGGCATCCATACCATTGAAGCCGCCGCTGCTTTGGGCTACGGCAGTCGGGAATATGAGCTGGTTACGATTATATAATTAAGATTGAAATAGAAAATCGACAAATCTCGAAAGGGATTTGTCGATTTTTGAAATACAGTAGAGATGATTCGTTTCGGGATTCGAACCCTTACCTCTAATATTTATAATCATCCCCGAAGGGGATTCCACAATTATTCATCATTCATTAAGAAAATCCTGTCCAGAATGAATAATGAATGATGAATATTGAGGAATGAATAATACAAAAGAAAATCCTGCCGATAAATCGACAGGATTTTCTTTTGGTGGGCGAGGCGGGACTTGAAGCCGGGTCACGACACCTGACCTGCCGTTGCTAGCCATCGAGTTTCGGGTTCTTGGGATGGCAGTAGCCGACTACTGGCCGACGTGGTATCCAAAACCCGGTTTCGCAAGGTTTACCGACTCCTGCTGGCTTCTCAAACGACCTTGCTCGTGTAAACAAGTTCACCGATCTTCTCTGCTGCTTCCTTCGCAGAAGACGGCAGGACATGGCTGTAAATGTTCATGGTCGTGGAAATGTCCTTGTGGCCTAAACGCTCCTGGGCTACTTTGACGTTAACACCCTGCAACAGCATAATGGACGCGCAGAGGTGTCTGAGGTCGTGGAACCGACACTTGGGCAGACCTGCTCTATCCTGCAACTTGGTGAGCATCTGATCTGTGCAACACATAAAGGGCGGTGACGGACTGTGCCGCCACCGCCCACTTTCAGCGCTTCTTCAGAATGCTCACTGAATGATCCCGCTGGTGGTGATCACGTCGGTGATGGGGGCAGTGAAGAAGAACCGCAGGGTGGTCTCAGACTTCAGGATCAGAGATGCGGAGCAGGACTTGGCCAACTCCCTACCCTGGCCGGCACCGGTTTTGAAGCCGGAAATGGTAACGCCGGAGTAAAGCTATGGCGTATTTGTGAATTTATTCTAAAAATTATTTCTTGTGGAGCAGAGAACGACGATTGCCTGAGCGAACCAACAATGATGGATCAATCGATTTCTATCCATTCATTGCTGCAATTGATGTATCCGATAGTATCATCGCAAAAGGCATAAAGATAATCACCAATCTGAGCTATTTCGCTGACGTTGGAAGCAATCGGCAGATTTTGATTGCCGTCATAACGGTAAAGCTGCTCATTTACAATATAAAATATTCCGCTACAGTCAGGGTGAAATGCAATAGAATTGATATCCGCATTGGTAATCAAATTACCATTGTTGCCATCGAAGGAGTACAGGCCATCCTCGGTGACATAGTAATAGTCCATGCGGTATGGGTCAACAAGGATGCCTTCAATTGATGCGTCTGGAATGGTAGGCAGTTCTATATGCTCCTCCCGCTTGATATCTAAAATTTGCTGGTTACCATCGCAATCAGAATAATTCACATAAAAGATATCAAAATTCGAGATGCCATAAGTAAGATCAGAACCCAGTTGATAGCTTTCTGTCGGATCTTCTTCGATACGCCACAGGGAATTGTCATCACCCTGATAATATTTCCCAAATAAATCCCAAACCGGCAGTGTGCTGCCAAGGGGTTCCATTGCACAAATGCACGTTAGCTTCTGATCGCAGACCTTCCCCCCAGGTTCTCCATTTGTAGAAATAAAAGTCACGTCTCCTTGACAATATAGCACCTGGGTATGGTCAGCATTGAAACATATATTATCCAAGCTATCATTGCTGTTGCTCAGGACGGATTTTCTTCCGGAATCATCATAACTCAATAATGTGCCATCGGTCTTGTCAATCACATAGATCTGCTCTCCATCAGCAGACAAGGCCAGCAGTTCAAATTCTCCCTGATCAATGGTAATCTGCTCTTCGTATTTGCACAGCACCAAATTACCTGTCTGGTCTTCGTAATAAGCAACACTTTTGCCATCAGGAGCAATAACAAATTCGGGATTTTTTGAGGTGCTCAGTTCATAAATCGTCTCACTTTTCGACGAAATATCATAAAGGTGAATCTGCTGATCCTCATTGATATAGGCAATTGCAGTGCCATCTGCCGACAGAGCATGATATTCCTCGGCGTTATCTGCCAGCAGTGTAACTTCGCCGTCAACAAACAGATAAAGTGGGCCAAAGTCATCAAAAGCCATCACAGAACAATCCAGACTGTACCCCATCGAGTTTACGCCACCAAATGTGCTTACCACCCGGTCTTTATAGATGATTTTTCCCTGCTCGTGATTAAAAATAAGGGGTGCCTGTTGCCGAATGTAGCCATTGGTTTCATGCATACCAGCGTTTGTGGAGCTGTGATTTTTGCCGGAACGATTACTTCCGGAGCTTCCTTCAGAGCAGGCGAACAGAGTTACCGCCATTGCCAGGCAAAGGAGCATAGCGGCAATAATTTTCAGATGTTTCATATAGATCCCTCCCGGATTTATCTTGTGCCCTTATTGTAGTCAATGAATAACACGCTCACAACAGGGGGTGGAGTTTACGGTAGAAATCCGGGAGTGAACGGTAAAAAATCCTTTTCTTTTATGGGCGTGTATGCTATAATTTGACAAAAAGGGGGGCTTGAGATGATAGTGGCAATTTGCGATGATGATTCT
Source organism: Oscillospiraceae bacterium (assembly GCA_017457285.1). Lineage (GTDB taxonomy): Bacteria > Bacillota > Clostridia > Oscillospirales > Oscillospiraceae > Faecousia. The sequence goes on from JAFTHT010000007.1 coordinate 19,703, forward strand.
CTTTGCCGGGATCATTTGTATGGAATTCTAAATGCATACCGCACGCAGCATCGGGTGCAAATGGAAATATATCACTTCGACAGCGGAAAAGCCTTGCTTGACTCACCGCGCCGGTTTGACCTGATTTTTCTGGACTACCAGATGCCGGGGCTCAACGGCATGGATGCCGCCCGAACTCTGCGGTCCCGAAATATGACCTGCAGCATTGTGTTTATCACAAGCTACCCCCAATTTGTGCTGGAGTCTTTTGAAGTGCAGCCTTACCGCTTCCTGCTAAAGCCCGCTCAACAGGATCAGATTCATGGCCTGCTGAACACATTTTGGGAGCAGCAGCGAAAGCTGGCACCCATTGTGGTCGTACAGGATGGATGCCAAATAACCATCGAGGCCAAGGACATTCTGTACTTGGAGGGCAGCGGCAAGAACTGTATCATCCGTACTGCAGAGCAAACCTATACCTGCTCCAAAACCCTGGCCCAGGCCCATGCCTTGCTGCCACAGCATTGCTTTTACCGCACCCACAAATCCTTCGTAGTGAACCTGTACAGCATTCGCTCCTTTGATAAGGAAAATGTAACACTGATTAACGGCGAGGCCGCCCGTATCGGACGAAACAATCTGACGGAATTCCGCCAGATTTATGCGCAGTTTGTGAAGGATTATTATATAAAAGTATGAAAAGTGTTATGTTTTTGCTACTATTTAGTACAATAAGCTACATAATTATCCTGCTATTTGCAGGGCATGTGATTGGCTGTAAATCAAGAGATTTTCGGTTACCCATTGTGATGCTCCTAATATATGTTTTAGGACTAAATGCAATTTATATTTGGTGGCCTGCAACAATCACATATGACATGATATTGGTAGTATTTAGTCTTTTGTGTCGTATTCTGGCAGTGAAGTGGATATTTCCGAGTTTTAAGTTGAGGTATTACGTTGTTTTCCAATTATTTCTGAGTTGTTATACCGATCTGGCTCTGCACTTGGTTTACTTGATTTGGGACGTATGCATCGACTGGATGGTAATTGTTTATCTGGTGGTTTACGTTATTTGTCTGGGAGTGTTATTAAGCCCTATACGCCATCTGTTCCGACAAATCTATCTTCATACTCCCACATATGTATTATGGATCACTGCAATCTCGCTGACAGTTTCGATAGGTTTGATTGAAGATGTTGGTATTTTGTACATAGAATCACCGAATGATTCTTTGAAAAAAACCTTTTTGGCGGTAACCTTAGTGACAACTGCTGGATTATCCATCATGTTTCCCGCGGTTATGTTCGTGTCTTCTATTAACAAGCGGCTCCGGGGGCTGGCGGCCAATTATGAGGCTCAGATTCAGGCCCAGGCAACCCATTACCAAACTCTGGCGGCATCCAATTTCGAGATTCGTCGGTTTCGTCATGATTACAAGAATACCCGTATTGCCATCGAGCAGCTTCTATCTGATGGCCAGACAGAGCAAGCGTTGCAAGTGCTGCGTGATTGCGAGGATTCTCTCCGGCACCCCAACATCCTGTTCGATACGGGCAACGGCATCGCCGATGCGCTGCTGACCGATAAGCAGCGCCTTGCTGTCCGGCAGTATGCGGACATCCACTTCCGGGGCAGCATCCCATCCAATGTGCTGGCACCCACGGATGTGTGCGTTTTGCTGGGTAACACCCTGGATAATGCCATCGAAGCCTGTGCCAAGCTGACTCACGATGAAAAGCACATTATTTCTGTAACCTGCGATTGCAGCAGCGGATTCCTGTTTCTGACCATCAAAAACCCTATCCAGGACCGGGTCATCATTCAAAACAACCAAGTCATGACCACCAAGGAAGACAAAGCAGCCCATGGCTTTGGCATTCAATCCCTCCACACTGTGGCGAAAAAGTACAGCGGCACGGTGAAACTCAATGCAGACGACGGCTATTTTACTGTCACCATCGATTTGTGTCTGCCAACAAAATAACATCAGCCGTCCTTTTATGGGCACGGCTGATACCATTCACTCCCGGTTTGATACCGAAAACTCCATCCCCTGTTGTGGCAACGCATCTTCGGCGCTACAATAGGGCTGTAAACAACACGAAACGGAGGGAATCATAATGCGTAAACATATGAAATGGCTCTGGATACTGTTACTGATTGTACTAATGGGAGGCATACGGCAGTCTGCCCATGCCACTACTGTCAACAACTCCCCTGACAAGTATCTGACACGCCAGGAAGCGGTAGCGGAACTGCGGCGGCAGATGACACTCCGGAATCCGGAATTTCAGATTTATATCGACACGCCCTATGAGTATTATTTGGAACAGAATCTGATATATGAAGCCATGGATCATACCGGCAACCCCACGGAGGGTGACTATCTGTTATGGCAATATACTGATATTCATATCGAACGGAAATTGACAGACAAAGATGATCGTCTTCGTGGCTATATTACATATTCCATTGAATACCGCACCACTGCCGAGCAGGAAAAAGAAGTTGACGCGGCGGTGCAGCAGATTCTGGACGAACTGGATTTATATGATGCCAGCGACGTGGACAAAGCCTACGGCATCCACGACTACATTTGCCGCAACGTCCAATACGACTATAGTTATAATGAACTTGCTTATTCGGCATATGGCGCTATTATCAACAATCAGGCTGTTTGTCAAGGCTATACCCTGATGTTCTATCGGCTGGCCCTGGAGCTGGGCATTGACAACCGAATCCTGGGTGACGACCATCACGGTATGAACATGGTCTGTATGGAGGGAAAATACTACATTGTAGACACCACCTGGGACGCAGGAAATGAACACTACGAGTATTTTCTTCTGAGCATGAAAAACTACGACGAAAATGCCGTGCTTCCGGAAGGCTCCGAGGAACAGTACCCCATGGGCGAGCACAACTACTGCGGCGGCAGCGGCACCTTCGGCAATGGCTTGAAATGGAAAGCCACCAACGATGGTACCCTGACCATCAGCGGCAGCGGTGCCATGCCGGATTATACAGCGACACTGCTGTATGATACGGATGTACGGCCACCCTGGCTGCGAATTCAGAATGAAATTCAAGCCATTGTCATTGAGGACGGCATTACCTATATTAGCGAACACAGCTTTTATGAAATGCCAAATTTGAAAACAGTTCGGATGGCAGACAGTGTCACTGCAATTGGAAAGCGTGCCTTTGGCGGCTGTACCAATCTGAAGTTCGTTTATTTTGACGGCAGCCCGGAGGAATGGGAGCGGATTGAAATCGGCGTAGATAACGATTCTCTGCTGACGGCGGAGTTTGAGTTCCATGAGGATTCCGCAGGGGATATCTGCGGCGGTGACCATCAATGGGGTGACTGGGAAATCACAATAGAACCCACCTGTACCGAGGAAGGCATGAAAGCTCTGACCTGCTCCGCCTGCGGCCGTCAAATCACCGAGACCATTGAAGCTTTGGACCACTTTTTCGGCGAATGGTATGGCGCCGATGATTTCGACTGCACTCTGGGTGGCACCGTCCGGAAAGACTGCCAGCGCTGCGGTCTCAGCGAATTCTACGACCTGCCACCTACGACCCACTGTTTCTATCGTTACGTCAGCGATGGCAATGCCACCGAGGAGTCCGATGGTACCAAGACTGCCCACTGCATTAGCCTGTGCTGCACCGTCACCGATACCATCGTGGACGAAGGCTCGAAGCTGCTGCCAAGCACGATTACTTCGGATGTTTATCAAATCCAGTGGGGCTATTATCCTGATGATAATCACATTGTAGTAGGCGCACAGGTGGCATATATTTTCGGCATAAGCCCCGGTACGACGAAGGATGAATTCCTGGCCAATCTCCATCAGGAGAATGTCGGCATTTATGATCCGTTCTACTCCGATAGTGAAATTGTTACAAGTGGCATGATCGTGTCCCTCTGGAATGATTATATGGCCTATGCGGATTGGGAAATCGTTGTAATGGGCGATGTAAACTGCGATGGTTACGCTACGATAGAGGATGCCGAGTCTGTGGCGCGGGTTCTGGCCAAGGAGTATGGGGACTACGGCTACCGTCCGGCCATGGATCACAATCGTGATAAAGCCATCACTGCTGTGGATTTGGTGCTGCTTCGTTCCTTTATTAAGGGTATGAAGGATCCTCTTCCCACCTTGGGAGAGGGGGGGCAACGCCCAGATCACCGGCCCGGCCAGGGTGCTGGAGGGTGGTATCTTTACAGTCTGCTACGAGATCCAGGGCTCCGGCATCCTGAATACTACGGGTACGATTTTTTACGATGAAGATAAGCTGGAACTTCTGGATGTTGAATATTTAATGGAATCCCCCTGGAAAGTTGTACATCATCGGAGAGAAAAAGTGAGCCATTATGGCCCGATGAAACCTGATGGATCGTGTGATTATGTTGTAAGAACCGCAATCTATGTGGCAGCAGAAGACGAAAGTATAGAAAACCCCTTGAATGGATCCGCCAAAATTCTGAATTTAAGATTCCGGATTAAGGATATCCCCGTGGGCAAAAACGTAAAGGTGGATTTGATTTCAACGCAAATCACCGGCGGAGACGGAACACACGAGACCGAGTTACAAAGTTACAAAGGAAAAGTAGTAGCGGAAGGCGAAGCCCCTGTGGCACCAACTTGGCCGACCGAACCGACGGAAACAGTGAAACCTGCAAAACCTACTGAACCTACGCAAACTGAGAAGCCTACGGAGCCTTCCGCTCCTGCGGAAACGATCGAACCAACGGAGCCATCGGCCCCTGTGGAAACGACGGAACCTACGAGTCCTTCCGCACCTGCAGAAACCCTTGCACCTACAGAGCCTGCGGAAACTGAGAATCCTACGGAGCCTTCTCCCCCTGTGGAAACGACGGAACCTACGAGTCCTTCCGCACCTGCAGAAACCCTTGCACCTACAGAGCCTGCGGAAACAGAGAATTCTGCGGAACCTTCTACCCCTGTAGAAACGACGGAATCTACAAGTCCTTCCGCACCTGCAGAAACCCATGCACCTACAGAGCCTGCGGAAACAGAGAATTCTACGGAACCTTCTGCCCCTGTGGAAACGACGGAACCTACAAATCCTTCCACACCTGCAGAAACCCTTGCACCTACAGAGCCTGCGGAAACAGAGAATTCTACGGAACCTTCTGCCCCTGTGGAAACGACGGAATCTACAAGTCCTTCCACACCTGCAGAAACCCTTGCACCTACAGAGCCTGCGGAAACAGAGAATTCTACGGAACCTTCTACCCCTGCGGAAATCATTGCCCCTACGGAAGCTTCTTTTCCTGAAGAATCAAAAGATTCCGTTGTTCCTACAGAAAAAAAGGAGTCCTCGAAAGAATCTACGAATAATCATCTTCATATAATCATAACGCTGGTTTTAGAAGTAGTCGCCGGGTCAAGTGTCTACCTGATTATGAAAAAACATAAACAGAATGCAAACACAAAAGTGGATAAATAACTGATATCAAAGGATCCGCATTTTGAATCCTCCAGTGTCGTCGGGTAATGGCAAATAACAAGCCCCTGATTTTCCGTTTTTATTGGAAAATCAGGGGTATTTATCGGTTTTGGAAAGGCTAGACTGGCAAAAAAAAGAGACAGTCTTTCGACCGTCTCTTTGGTGGGCGAGGCGGGACTTGAACCCGCACGTCCGCAGTGAACACTAGAACCTGAATCTAGCGAGTCTACCAATTCCACCACTCGCCCATATTTTGTTCCTGTCTTGCGACAGCTTCGGTATCATATCACAGCTTTATCCATTTGTCAACCACAAAATTAAAAATTCTGCCCCGGAAATTTTCCGGGGCAGGGGAGTCAGATTTTCATAATGCCCAGTACATCCAGGACTGAGGAAATCAGGATCAGGATGATGCAGATCGGGGCGATGTATTTGATCATGACGACAAACATCTTCTTACGGCCGAATTTACCGCTGAGCTCTACTTCGTCGATCAGGGGCTGGGGCTTGATGACATAGCCGATGAAATAGCAGGTAATCAGGGCTACGATGGGCATGAGGATGCTGTTGGAGGCAAAGTCGAACATATCCAGAATCGTCAAGCCTGCAAAGGAGATGCCGCTCCAGACACCAAAACCCAGAGAAGAGGGGAGGCCCAGGCCGATGCAGCCAAGCAGGACGATGATACAGGTGGTCTTGCGGCTCCAGCCGAATTTATCCCGAAAGATGGACACAACGGTTTCCATCAGAGAAATGGAGGAGGTCAAGGCCGCGAACAGCACCAGCAGGAAAAACAGGGTGCCCACAATGCCGCCGCCAACGCCGCCAATGCTGTTGAACACCTTCGGCAGGGTGACGAACATCAGGCCGGGACCCTTGCCCAGGGCGCTTTCGTCGCCGCCGGAGAAGGAGAACACCGCGGGGATGACCATCAGTCCGGCCAGAAACGCAACGCCGGTGTCGAACAGTTCAATTTGCTTGACCGATGCTTCAATGCTGACATCCTTTTTCATGTAGGAGCCATAGGTAATCATAATGCCCATGGCCAGGGACATGGAATAAAACAGCTGCCCCATGGCTGCCAGCACGGTTGTGGCGGAGAATTTGGAGAAATCCGGGGTGATGTAGTAAAGGACACCCTCCATGGCACCTGGCATACACATGGAATAGATGGCGATGCCCAGGGTCAGGACCACCAGGACGGGCATCAAAAATTTGCTGACGCTTTCGATGCCCTTTTCGACACCAAGCAGTACGATCAGGGCCGTTGCACCGATGAACAGCAGGAACCAACCGATGGGCTCCATGGGCTGGGCGATGAAGGTCTCGAAATAACCCTCCGCTGCTGCGGCGCCGCCCTGGCCGGTGAGAAATACCGTCAGATATTTTGTAACCCAGCCGCCAATGACGGCGTAGTAGGGCAGGATCATCATGGGCACGATGGAGGCCATGATGCCGATGAATTTGTATTTTTTATTCAGGGACGAAAAGGCACCGATGGCGCTCTGGCCGGTTTTACGGCCCAATGCAATCTCGCCTACCATCAGGGCGAAGCCGAAGGTCAGCGACAAAATCAGATACACCAACAGAAAAATACCGCCACCGTACTTGGCCGCCAGGTAGGGGAACCGCCAGATGTTGCCCAGACCGACGGCAGAACCGGCTGCCGCCAGCACAAAGCCGATTTTGCCGGTAAAGCTGCTTCTTTTGTTCATAGTTACCTCCAAATGATACAGTGATATGTGCGAATAATTTATTCCAGTACAGTTTTCTTCATATCAAATGATATTTCATAGTGTGAATTCGTATATTGGTCGTATATATCGATGGTAGTGTTATGCGCTTGCAACAGCGGCGTGCGGTAGCGGAGCTCTTTTAAGACACGGGCGGTGTCCGCGACCAGATAGTGTGTTTTACCGTTGGTTTGCAGCAAAGGGAACATCCAGAAGCGGTCCACCAATTCTCTTAACGAGTTGCGTACGATTTCTGTTGCGGCTTGGTCATATTCCAGAATTGCGATGGAAACGCCGTATTTTTTACACTCTTTGCGGAATGTTTCCGCGTTTTTGGGTGAAAGCACGTCATCCAGATATTTCTGTGTGCAGGCAAAATTGTCCGATAAGCAAATGTTGTAAGTATGATACGAAATATGATTCGTATATTGCGAGATGGCATCGGTGAGAATCGGGGTTAAAAACTCGTTTTTCTTACAGCATAGGGTCAAGGATTTTTGGCCGTATTCTTCGTCAAGGATTGCAGAGCTATAGCTAACATAAAACCATTGTTTCAGGTTATGCTGCATTTCCCGTGAGTCTTGTTCTTCGTAGTGAAAACGCTTAAAAAATCCACCGAAGGAGTATAAGTTGTTATGGAAGCTTCGGGGGGAAGGTTTGGATTCCTGACGAAACAGGCAAACACCATCCAAAGAGATTTCATCGAAGTGGCTGTTGAGACTTTGGACCCGATTGGATAGAGGCTTGAAGCGCTGGCACCCGGGACACACCTTGTTGATAATCTCCCGAAGTCTGCTGTTGTATTCGGTTTGGTCCAATATCTCTACATGAGTGGGGTATACTTTGTCGGGGTTCGTAATGGTGACCGGGCTGGGGGAGTCGTGGTAGCCGGAAAGAAAATATGGGGTGATACTACGTCCCTTTATTATGGCGTGATTTCGGGCATTGTAATCTTCACGCAGTACGACCATGTGGTATTGGGCCGGCAGGGGCGATGTCTGAAGGTCTTGTATAAATGCGTCATAATCAGAAAAATTGTCTGGCAAGAGCATATACATTCCTTCGTAGTAGATTGCATTTTGCATAAAGTAATCACGCCTTTTAGAGAAGAGAGAATAGTGAAAAGAGAAGAGAACAACAGAAACGACAGCTTTCTGCCGAAAGCTGTCGTTTCTGTTGGCGGAGAGAGTGGGATTCGAACCCACGGTGGGTTGCCCCATCACCAGTTTTCAAGACTGGCTCCTTAAACCGCTCGGACATCTCTCCGTACGGGATGGATTTTACCATTTTCAGGCCCAAAAGTCAATATGAAAGTTTTTCTACGGGATACATTTGTTTTTGAAACTAGTGCTTGACAAAAGGGGACAACTGTGCTAGAATACTTTGGCAGTCAAGTGAATATGCTTTTTATTCGGAGTGATACCCAAGAGGCCGAAGGGGCTCCCCTGCTAAGGGAGTAGGTGGTCAAAAGCCACGCGAGGGTTCAAATCCCTCTCACTCCGCCAGAGAAACGACAGCTTCCAATAGAGAGCTGTCATTTCTTTTTTCAACGCTCTGTTTAATCCCCTGGATACCGGATTTTTATAGTTTATACATAATAGAAAGTAGCTTAATATATACATCATTATGAATATAGGAGAGATTATATGAATAAGATATTGGTTATTTTATTATGTCTTGCTTTTGTTATGTCCTGTTCCGCTTGTTCTTCTACCAATTCAAAGATTCCTGAGAAGGAAAGTGAAAACGTTAGTACCACTTCGGATATTCCTGCAACATTGGGCACAGAACCTTGCCAACACGTTTTCAAAGAGAATATTCATAAAGAGCCTGGTTATGGTTATGACGGCATGAAGGTTAAATACTGTACGATTTGCTATGAAACAGAATATCTTCCGATCCCTGCGCTGCCTGGTATTTTCGAATTAAGCGTAAAAGGCAAAACAGTTTCTACACAAGGAAATGAATGCTATGTTTTGTTCGATATTGAAATCGAGAATACGTCGGATAAAACAATCGAGCAAATTGCAGGTAATTTGTCTGTTATGCCCCCGGATTGCATTCTTGAATTAGTTTGTGAATTTGACGATTTGTCCCTTGCGCCTCATTCTACTACACGTATTACCTCCCATGGCTATTCTTTTGACAGCACTTCATCTGATGATACCGTTGAGAAAAAAGTATATGATGCGGAATTTAATACGATCAATTTCTTCTTCTCCCCATCAAATGTTGTTGTGGCAGAATAAGCAATACGCAGCCCCAATGGATAGACAATCATCCCCTCGGAGAAAACCGAGGGGATTCGTTTTGCGCTCATTGACATGGTTTCAAATCGCATATATAATAATGGAACATAATACGTCCAAAGGAGAATGCCTATGAACCGTGGAGCCATTGCCCATATGCCGGACAGCCGATATTGCTATTGCATCAAGCCGGGCCGATTTCTGTTTCGGTTGCAGGTCGGTCGGGATGATGTCGCCGAAGTGAAGCTGCATTTTCGGGACAAATATATTCCTGTAAAACTGATGGACACCCGGGATGCGACCCCGATGCGGCGGGTGGCCCGGGATGCTTGCCATGATTATTTCGAGGCGGAGCTGACCATTGATGTGGTCTGCCTGCGGTATTTCTTCGAAATTATCGCCAAGGATGGCCAACGTATTTATTACAGCAACTGTCGTTTCCTGAAGGAAGCCCCAGAGGATAACGACCGGATGTTTGATCTGCCCCAGAATCTGCGGGAAGAGGAACGGTTTGTGGTGCCCCAGTGGGCCAAGAATAAAATTGTCTATCAGGTATTCCCGGCCCGGTTCGCCTCCAGTCAGGCGGTGCCGGAGAAAACCTGGTATAAAGCGCCCATGGATTCCACCACGGATTTGAAGGGCGATTTGCGGGGTATTATTTCGAAACTGGGTTATTTGAAGCATCTGGGCGTGGATGTGCTGTATATGACCCCAATTTTTCAATCAAAATCCACCCATAAATACGATACCATCGATTATTACACCATTGACCCGTCCTTCGGCACCACGGAGGATTTGGTTGAATTAGTGGACAAAGCCCATGGCCTTGGCTTGCGGGTCATGCTTGATGGGGTATTCAATCATACCGCTCCGGAATTCTTTGCTTTTCGCGATTTGGAAGAAAATTGGGAAACCACGCCCTATCGGACTTGGTATTATCCCAACGGAAAGCCTAAGCGTCCGAAGCTGCGACTGACCAAGCCCAATTACAAGTGCTTCGGCTATTTCGGTGGCATGCCGAAGCTGAATTTGGATAATGAGGAAACTGCCAACTACTTTATTGATGTGGCCCTCTACTGGCTTCGCACAGCTAAGATTGATGGCTGGCGGCTGGATGTGGGGGATGAGGTATCCCACTATTTCTGGCGAAAGTTCCGCACCGCCGTGAAAGGGGAATTCCCAGATGCGCTGATTGTGGGTGAGGTTTGGCATTATGCGGCGGATTTCCTCCAGGGGGATACCTGGGATAGTGTCATGAACTATCCGTTCCTCAACGCTGCGATGGATTTTGTGGCAGAAGAAGCCATTTCTGCATCGGAATTTTTGGATGAGCTTGGATTTTTGCGTGGCAATTTGAACAATGCATGTCACAATGTTTTGTGGAATCTGCTGGGCAGCCATGACACCCCCCGGGCGCTCCATCGGTGCGGCGAGAATAAGGAAAAGCTGAAGCTTCTTGCGGCGATTCAACTGTTACTGCCCGGTATGCCATTCATCTATTATGGCGATGAGGTGGGCCTTACCGGAGGCCGGGACCCGGATTGCCGTCGTGGCATGCTTTGGGATGAACGGCGGCAGGACAGGGCGTTGCTGGCGTACTATCAGCGGCTAATCAGCATTCGCAAGGACAATCCTTCCCTGACAGCAGGGGGGATGCAGGAACAGTCCTTTGATGATGCTGGCCTTGTGATTATCAAGCAGGGAGAGCTGACGCTGCTGCTCCACGGCAGGGCGGGGGATATCTACTTGGATGAGTACAGAGGAAAATCGGAGCTGATTCGTGGCGGCAGCTTCAATGGAATTTTAGGCGGTTACCAAGCGGCCGTTATTAAGGAATGACGCGAAAACGATTTATGTCAATAACAATGGCCACCCATTCGGGTGGCCATTGTTATTGGTGGAGCCGAGGGGAATCGATTTACATTTTCTTTCCTTCGGAAAGAAAATAATGGTGTCGATTTCGTCCAGCCGAAATCGAGCAACAGTCCACTGGACTGTTGCATCTGGATGGGTTCGATTCCCTCGGTTCTAATGTCACGAATAGTAATGACCACCCATTCGGGTGGTCATTACTATTGGTGGAGCCGAGGGGAATCGAACCCCTGTCCGAAAGCAACTTGGAAAGAACTTCTCCGGGCGCAGTTTGTTATTTACATTCCCTCATCCCGGCGGGAACAAACACCCTACGGGATTTGGTAGCTTCATTGTTCATGGTATGCTCAAAGCTTTGCATACGCACGGTCTCCACTCAAATCACACCCGAGCCCGGCTCGTGGACCTTCCGGGGCGGATGGGCGCCTAATTAGGCAGCCAGAGCAACAGTATTGTTGTCAGTTAATTTTAGAAATTGCCCGTTTTATCGCGGTCAGGCGCCGCGGCCCGCTATTCCAGCCTCACTACCCCCGTCGAAACCAGTACGGCCCCGAATTGAGATATGAGTTATGAGATACGAGATATGAGATATAAGATATTACCTCGTATCTCATATCTCGTATCTTCTGATCTATCGTTAAAACCGTCCGTAGGGGTCGGGGAGCTTGTTGGGCTCCGGGTAGGTCTCGCCATGGGTGTCCACGGTGATGGAGGCAATCTTCTGCTCCTCCATGGGGCGGTCGTTGCGGCCGGTTTTGGTGGCGGCGATGGCATCCACCACTTCCAGGCCGGAGGTCACCTTGCCGAAGGCGGCATACTGGCCGTCCAGATGCTTGGCATCCTCGTGCATGATGAAGAACTGGCTGCCGGCGCTGTTGGGGGAGGAGGAACGGGCCATACTCAGTACGCCCCGCTTATGCCGCAGGTCGTTCTTGAAGCCGTTGAAGAAAAACTCACCCTTGATGCAGTAGCCAGGGCCACCCATGCCGGTGCCCTCAGGGCAGCCGCCCTGGATCATGAAGCCGGGGATGACCCGGTGGAAAATCAGACCGTCGTAATAGTTATGGTTCGCCAGATCGATGAAATTATACACGCTCTGGGGGGCTTTCTCGGGGTACAGCTCACCCTCGATGATGCCGCCGTTTTCCATGGTAATCTTAAAAGTAGGATTCATTTTAATATCTCTCCTTCATAGCCCGGTCGATTTGACGCTTGGCGTCCTTTTCTGCCGCGGTTTGTCGTTTGTCGTATAGTTTTTTGCCCTTGCACAGGCCCACATTCACCTTCACCCGACTGCCCTTGAAATAGACGGACAGGGGAATCAGGGAATAACCATCCTGCTTGACCTTGCCGAAGAGCCGCATGATTTCCCGCTTATGCATCAGCAGGCGGCGGGGGCGGCGGGGATCAACATTGAAGCGGTTGCCGTGATCGTAGGGGGAGATGTGCATCTGGTTGAGAATCAGCTGCCCATCCTTGATGCCGCACCAGGCATCCTTCAGGTTCAGGGTTCCCTGACGGATGGATTTGACCTCGGTGCCCACCAGCTCAATGCCGGCCTCCATTTCCTCTTCCACGAAGTATTCGTGATAGGCCTCCCGGTTCCGGGCCATGACCTTGACGGACTGCTTTTCCAGATTGCTCACCTCATTTCAAATGTCATTATACCACGGCTGTCAAGCTACTCAAACAGATATTTCTCCAGTTTTTCCGTCGAATCAAAGGAATAGTCGCACAGCTGACACATTTCCTGGGACAAGTCCGGAAATTCCACCTTCCCCCAGCCGGCAAATGCAATGGGGACATTCAGGGGCCTTGCCATCATCCAGGCCAGTTTCATATCGTCCACCACCAGCATCTCTTTGGGAGAAAGATGGTAACGCTCCATAATATCCAGCAGGGGATAGGGGTTGGGCTTTCGCTGATGCTCCGGCAGATCCCAGCCGTAGATGGCATCGGGCTGGATGCCGAAATGAACGTTGTAATCTCGCGTAATATTCTCAATGGAAGAATGGGACACCACACAAATCAGGCCGCCAGCCTCTTTCTGGCGGCGAATGATGGTTCCGATTCCGGGGAAGGGAGCTGGAATGTGGGTACGAACGTATTCCATCCAACCCCGGTATTCATCCACCAGCTCCTGCTCGGTGAACTGCCAGTTTTGGCGGCACATATCCGCAAAGCCGTAATTGTGGCAATCCCGCACATAATCCTGGAAGCTGATGAAGGAACCGGGCCGGTATTGGCTGAGAATTTGGCAGAAAAACGGATAACCGATGGTTTTCTCGCTCTGCACCACCGTATCATCGTGATCCAGCACCAGACAGGGGTATTTCAGCATAGCGGCACCTCCTTTTGGGCTGATTATATCATTTGAAAATTGAATGTGCAACCACAAAATACCGGTTGATAATATCGAACGAATGTGCTACAATATAAGCAAATGTTCGGGAGGTGCGTCATGGAACAGAAAATTCAGCCGGTGGATGTGATATCAGTCTGCTCTGCCGATGGGGAAATCCGTCCTCTGCGGCTTCGGCTTGAGGACGAGCAGAAGCAGTCGGTTCGGGTGGATATTGAAGAAATCGTCAGCACCAAGCAGGTCACCTATGTGGGCATCGAGGCCCAGATTTTTCTGTGCCGGGCCAAGGTCTGGGGCCGGGAATGGCTGTTTGAGCTGAAATATATGTTCCGTAGTCATATGTGGTGGATGCTGGGCAGGGTGTATTGAAATTTGAGTAATTTTGCGCTATAATGTGTTGGTATTGTAAATTGCTGTTTATGCGACAATTGCAAATTGACACCGTAGGGACACCCGTCCTCGGGTGTCCGCAGAAAATGCGACGCATTTTCTGATTTTCCAAGGTGAATCACAATGATTTTGGTATCTCTATTGACAACCTTTATTCGGACACCCGAGGACGGGTGTCCCTACAAGAGTCTCTTTTCATTTCACGAAACAATCATTAACCTTTCCGGGAGGTATCTATGTCCATCGTAAAATTCTATCGCGGCGACCCGAAAAAGGCACCGCGGACTACCATGGGTGCCCATTTGGGGGCCAATGCCATCATTACCTGCAATGGTAAGCTCCTGCTGGAAAAGCGGCGGGACAGTGATGTTTGGGGGCTCATTGGCGGTGGCGTAAAGGACCACGAAACGGAAGTGGCAGCCATGGCCCGGGAAATCTATGAGGAGCTGGGGCTACGGATTCCGAAGGAGCAATTCAGGAAGCTGGCCGTCTATGGCGAACCGGGGCGTATCGCCGCCTACTGCGACGGCAGTGTCTGGCGGATGGTCATTGTGGTTTTTGGATTGGAGCTGTCTGAGAATACAGAGCTGAAAATCAGCAAAGAATCCCGGGAATTGCGGTTTTTCTCGAAAGAAGAATTGCAAAATATTGAAGTTGTAATCACCCATTCCGATATTGTTGAGGATTGGTTTTTGAATAGGAGTGCGGTATGAATCAAACAAAATGGGTCAGCGTCTGGGGCAATGCAGTGAGCGTGGCGGAGAATCGGCCGGAGCGGTATGCCAAGGATATTACGCTCCGCTATCCCATCCATATCCCCTTCGCCGGTGAAGCCATCCGGCTGACCTTCGACAATTATTGCGGCACGGAGCCCATTACATTAAATAAGGTGACGGTGTTCTACGCCGGAAAATTCCACCCGGTATTTTTTGCGGGCAATCGGGCGGTGACCATCCCGGCGGGGGAGAACGCCCTGTCGGATGGGCTGAACCTGCGGCTCAATGCCGGGGAGGTGGTGCAGGTCAGCTTTTATCTGAAGGACTTCACCCAGATGCGCTCGGTGGTATTTACCTGCGGCCCCCTGTCCGAGGGACTTTATGCCAACGGCGACGAAACGGAGAATAAGGATATCAGCATCCAGACTTCCCGCAGCACCCATCTGTTTTATTTCCTGAGCAATGTTTCGGTGCTGACGGAGGCGGAAAACCGCACCGTCGTCTGCTACGGCGATTCCATTACCGCCCAGGATTGGCCGGATTATCTGGCCCTGCGATGCTTTGAAGAGGGGCACGCCAAGACCGCCATCATCCGCCGGGCCACCTCCGGCTCCCGGATTTTGCGGGAATACCACTGCCTGACCTACGAATCCTACGGCCTCATGGGCAGCAACCGGTTCCACCACGAGGTGCCCACCGACGGCGCCGATACGGTCATTATCCAGCAGGGCATCAACGATATTATTCACCCGGTGGGGGAGAAGGTGAATGTGTTCCGGCCCATGAGCGACCTGCCCACGGTCGAAGAGCTGATTGCGGGCCTGAAAACCTACATCGCCCAGGCCCGCAGCTTTGGCTACAAGGTGTATGTAGGCACCCTGCTCCCCATGGGCGGCTGGCGCACCGATGCCCCCTTCCGCCAGGAAATGCGCCACGCTTACAATGATTTCATCCGGACCACAGACCTGATCGACGGCTGTATCGATTTCGATATGGCGGTCCGTGACCCGGAAAAGCCCGATTGGTTCAAGGCTGAATACGATTCCGGCGACCACCTGCACCCCAGCGCCGCCGGATACCGCCGGATGGCCATGGAGGTTCCGGCGGAATTGTTGAAATAATTAGCAACCCGTTTTTCTGTCATTGGGAGCCGGTCCGCAGACAGCTTCGCGCAAAGAGCCGCCTACGGCGGTTGCGCTGCGTAGAGTCTGCGGACTTATGGCGAGGCAATCGCCCAAAGTTTCCGCATCGCCACAGGGGATTGCCACACCAGTGTGCGCACTGGTTCGCAAGGACAGCATTGTTTACTGAAAATTTATTCAAAGTATTCATTTTCCACTTGCATATGCATAAAAAATGTGATAATATACATTTTGACGGTGCAGTATCCTAGTCGGGATGGCTATCTTCCAGGAAGGGCCTAAAAATCCTTTGAAGGGCACATCGATGAAGTCCCTGGTGTCTGCTTTTTACGCCCAGTTTAGGGTGGATGCTGGGGGTTAAGGATTCCGGGCGCGCTCCAATGGCATGGGGCATACGACCCGGTTTCCGTGGAGACTTGAAGCTTGTGCGACGAGGGCGGGAACTCCTTTGCGGAAGCCTCCTTCGCGTACGAATCAGGTAAGAACCTGCAAGGCGGTGCACAGAATCGTGTGCTGCGTGCAGCGTAGCCTGCCTTGAGTGAACATGCGGGGAAGGGAGAACAGGCCGGACGGCGTTATGGCCATAACGTTTCCGACTATCGCTCCCGGAAACCATGCTTGCAAAAGAGGCTAAGACTATGGCACATCCTGTCGTGGAAATCACCTAGGCTGTCGTAATTGGGCAGGCAGGGGATTACAGTACGGACTAAGTGGCAATCGGGTAGCCAATTCCGGCAACGTTTGGACGGACGGATCAAATGGAAACGGCCCATACGGCAACGGTGGGTTCTGTCCGGGGAAAACCAACCCGACCTAAGCCGTAAGATTTATCCTGCCTGCTACCGTTTTTTTCAAACATAAAGGAGTAATTTCCGTGTCTAAACATGACCCCGCCGCTGCGAAAAAGGAGCGGAACAAGACGATCCGCTGGGTCGTCACTATTTTTTTCGTCACGATTTTAGTTTCCGGCACCATTTCGCTTCTGTCGGATATGATTATGTCCGCCAGCGGCATTTTTGTGGCCTTTTTGATTCTGATGGCCATCATTCTGGTTGGTATTATTTTTGATATCATCGGTGTGGCTGTGACCTCAGCGGATGAAAAGCCCTTCCATTCCATGGCCGCCCGGAAGGTCCCCGGGGCCCAGGATGCCATCAAGCTCCTGCGAAGCGCTGAACGGGTCAGTTCCATTTGTAATGACGTGGTGGGCGATATCTGCGGCGTTGTGTCCGGTTCCGCCTCCGCCACCATTGCGGCCCAAGTGCTGCAAAAATTTGATTTTTCCTGGCCTCAGATTGTATCTCTGGTGATGTCCGCTCTGGTTGCGGGCTTTACCGTGGGCGGCAAGGCCATCGGCAAGACCTTTGCCATGAATTCCTGCACCAAGATTGTCGGCGGTGTGGGCAAGCTGCTTTACTGGCTGAAGAACCCTGCCAAGGCCTTCGCCAAGAAAAAGAAAAAATAACGTTAGGTTGTGTCGTTTGTGCGTATATTAGAGAATATTCAGGGCCACGAGGATCTGCTGCGCCTGACCGATGCCCAACGGCTGGAGCTTTGTCAGGAGATCCGGGAGTTTCTCATTGACCGTGTGTCCCGGACTGGTGGACATCTTGCCTCCAATCTTGGTACAGTGGAGCTGTCCGTCGCCCTTGAAACCGTTTATGATACCAAAACTGACCGCCTGGTTTTCGATGTGGGTCACCAGTCTTATGTCCATAAGCTGCTGACCGGACGCCAGGCGGATTTCGACCGTCTGCGGCAGTTCGGCGGCATGGCGGGCTTCCCCAAGCCCGGGGAGAGCATCACCGATTCCTTTGTGGCCGGTCATGCCTCCAGCTCGGTGTCCATCGCTCTGGGCATGGCCCGGGCCAGAACCCTTTCCGGCCATAACCATGATGTGGTATGCGTCATTGGTGACGGCGCCGCCACCGGTGGTATGGCCTACGAGGGCCTCAACGATGCCGCCGAGAGCCGGGAGCCGATGGTGATCATTCTGAATGACAATGAAATGTCCATCGATAAAAATGTGGGTGGCATGGCCAAGCATCTGTCACGGCTGCGGAGCAAGGAAAGCTATCTGGGCATGAAGCAGCATTACCGCAGTTTTATGTCCAAAACCGGCGTTGGCCGGTTCGTTTACCGGGCCACCCGGGCGGTGAAGGACTGGTTCAAGCGGATGGTGCTGCCCACCACGATTTTTGAAAATATGGGTCTGACCTATCTGGGCCCTGTGGACGGCAATGATGTGAATCAGCTCATTGGCCTGCTGCGGCTTGCCAAGGGGATGAAGACTCCCGTTCTGCTCCATGTGCTGACTAAGAAGGGAAAGGGCTATGCTCCCGCAGAGCAGAATCCCTCCAAATTCCATGGAATCGGAAAATTCGACCCCGCCACCGGCGAGACCCTGAGCAAGGGCGGCCAGACCTTCTCCGGCGCCTTTGGAAAGACCATGCTGGAGCTGGCGGAGGAAAATAACCGGGTCTGCGCCATCACGGCCGCCATGCCCGGCGGTACAGGATTGCTGGATTTCAAGAAAACCTACCCCAAGCGCACCTTCGATGTGGGCATTGCGGAGGAACACGCCGTGTCCATGGCTGGCGGACTTGCCAAGCAGGGCATGGTGCCTGTGGTGGCCCTGTATTCCACCTTTTTGCAGCGGTCCTACGATATGATTTTGCAGGATGTGGCTATGCTGCATCTTCATGTGGTGCTGGCGGTTGACCGGGCAGGTCTGGTTGGCGAGGACGGGGAGACGCACCATGGTATTTATGATATCGGTTTCCTGCGCCATGCGCCGGGGATGCTGATTTTGTGCCCCGCCAGCTGCGCGGAGCAGCAAAAGATGCTCCGTTGGGCGGTGCAGGACTACAATGGCCCGGTGGCCATCCGCTATCCCAGAGGCGGTGACCGCAGCTTTGAGGGCTGCAACTGGAGTCCAAGTGCGGAGATTGCCACTACCGGTGCCCTGGCCTGCCATCGCATGGGCGATGATGTGACGCTGATTTCCTATGGAACTCTGCTGGAAAACACCATGCAGGCCGCCGAAAAACTGGCCCAGCAGGGGATTGAAGCCACGGTTTTGCGGCTTTTGACGGTGGAGCCTTTGCCGGTCTACAATATTCTTACCATGATGTCCGATACGCCCCATGTGGTGATTCTGGAAGAAGCTGCCGGTGGCTGCGGCATCCGGGAGGCTTTAGCCTGGGAGCTGCATCATCTGAAGCCCGGTATCCAGGTGGATGGCATCGATTTGGGCCATCAGTTCATTACCCACGGCGATATGAATTCCCTCTATCAGCACTATGGTTTGGATGCGGATTCCATTGTTAAATTCGTACAGGAGGTGCGGCCCCATGAAAATTAAAAAACGGCTGGACGTACTCCTGACAGAACAGGGCTACGCCGACACCCGCTCCAAGGCCCAGGCCATCATCATGGCAGGGCAGGTCTATGTAGACGGCCAGAAGGCGGACAAGCCCGGCATTTCCTATGAAGAGAATGTATCCATTGAAGTCCGTGGCGACGTGTGCCCCTATGTGAGCC
This sequence comes from Oscillospiraceae bacterium, assembly GCA_017457285.1. Taxonomy (GTDB): domain Bacteria; phylum Bacillota; class Clostridia; order Oscillospirales; family Oscillospiraceae; genus Faecousia. The sequence goes on from JAFTHT010000007.1 coordinate 39,177, forward strand.
GGGGTGGTTTGAAACTGGAAAAGGCGCTGCGGGATTTCGGCGTAAAGCCGGAAGGCTTTGTCTGCTCCGATTCCGGTGCCTCCACCGGCGGCTTTACCGACTGCCTGCTCCAGCAGGGAGCGAAAAAGGTCTTTGCCATTGACGTTGGCTACGGTCAGCTGGACTGGAAAATCCGCTCCGATGAACGGGTCGTGGTGATGGAGCGGACCAATATCCGCTATGTGACCCCGGAGGATTTGGGGGAGCCTTTGGATCTTTCCGTCATTGATGTGAGCTTTATTTCTCTGAAAATCGTCCTTCCCACCATTAAAACTCTTCTCAAACCTACCGGTCAGGTGCTGTGCCTGATCAAGCCCCAGTTTGAGGCCGGGCGGGAGAAGGTTGGCAAGAAGGGCGTGGTTCGGGAGCCTGCCACCCACAAAGAGGTTCTGGATATGTTCGTGGAGCTGGCTGACCAGCTTGGTTTCACAATCCTGGGCCTGACCTTCTCGCCTGTGAAGGGGCCGGAGGGTAATATTGAATTTTTGGGCCATCTGACCCTGGAGGACAAAGCGGGCATCCGCCCGGATACCGCCGATGTGGTGCGCCAGGCCCACGAAACTTTGAAGGGGTGAAAATATGATAAAACGAGTGATTTTGACCCCAAATCCCTACCGGGATAAGAATTTTCAGACCGTCCGCAACGCTTCGAAAATTTTACAGGATGCGGGCATTGAGGTTCGCCTTTGCCTGCCCTTCGAGGTGGACAGAACCTATGATTTGCCCCGGGATCTGCGATTCCATAAGCTGGACCGGGAAATCCAGAATACGGATCTGGTGATCTGCTTCGGCGGCGACGGCACCATTTTGCACATGGCCAAGGCCGCCACCCGTCAGGGTGTGCCTATTCTGGGTGTCAACATTGGCACCATGGGCTTCATGGCGGAGCTGGAAAGCGGCGAGCTGGATAAGCTGGCTCTCCTGGCAAAAGGCGATTATTCCATTGACAAGCGGATGATGCTGGATGTGACGGTCCGTCGGGACCGGGATATCATTTACCACGATATCTGCCTGAATGATGTGGTCATCACCAAGGGTGCTGTGGCCCGGATTGTCCATTTGTCCGTCCGCTGTGACGGGGTGCAGGCCATGGAATGCGGCGGCGACGGCATTATCGTTGCCACCCCCACCGGCTCCACTGCCTACAGCCTTTCTGCCGGCGGCCCCATCGTGGAGCCCGAGGCCAGAAGCATTTTGATTACCCCCATTTGCGCCCATGATATGGCCAGCCGTTGCATGGTGGCCTCCGACAAGCGGGTGATTACCGTTGCGCTGACGAAAAATATGCGCCGCAATGCCTTCCTTTCCGCCGATGGTGGCAAGGCCGTTCGGCTGAACATGGGGGATATCGCCACGATTCGCAAATCCGACATGGAAACCAAGCTCCTGCGGCTGAAAGACCGGAGCTTTTACGATGTTGTGAATATGAAATTCAAGAACGAATGAGGTGCCCAAGTGAAAACACAAAGACAGGCAAAAATTCTGGAAATCGTCACCACCAAGGATGTGGAGACCCAGGAGCAGCTGCTGCAGGAATTGCAGGACGCGGGCTTTTACAGCACCCAGGCCACCATTTCCAGAGATATTAAAGAATTGCGGATCGTCAAGGAGCTGACCAGTTTCGGTACTTACCGTTACACCACCTCCTCCAAGGAGGTCACCGGCACCTTCTCCAGCCGATTGAACACCATTTTCCGGGAGTGCGTCACCGGCTACGATTATGCCCAGAATATGGTAGTCATTCATACTCTGCCGGGCCTGGCCTCTGCTGCCGGTTCCGCGGTGGATGCCATGAGCATGAGCTTTGTGCTGGGCACCCTGGCGGGGGATGATACGGTGATGATCGTCATGCGGGATACCAATGCCGCGGCGGCCTTTTGCAGTGAAATCAAAAATTTGCTGAATTGAGGGATATCAAATGCTGAGCCTTCTGCATATCGAAAATATAGCCGTTATCGAATGCTCGGATATCTCCTTCGACCGGGGCTTCAATGTGCTGACCGGTGAAACCGGTGCCGGTAAATCCATCGTCATCGATGCCATTTCCGCTATTTTGGGCGAGAGAGCCTACCGGGATATGATTCGAACCGGCGCCAATAAAGCCTCGGTCCGTGCGGTGTTCACCGATGTGCCGGAGCTGAGCTGGTTTGCCGATAACGGCGTGGAGTATGATTCGGAGACGGTCATTCAGCGTGAAATTCATCTGGACGGCAAAAATGTCTGCCGTGTCAATGGGACGCTGGTGACGGTTTCCATCCTTCGCAAGCTGGGTATCCAGCTTATTAACATCCACGGTCAGCATGATTCCGCATCTCTTTTGGACGAAGCCAATCACCTTGGCTTTTTGGATGCCTTTGCGGATAATGAAGCTTTGCGTTTGGAACATCAACAGCGGTTTGAAGCGGTGTCCAAGCTCCGCCGGGAAATTGACCGGATGAGCATGGACGAAAGCGAAAAGCTGCGCCGGATGGAGACCCTCCGCTACCAAATCGAAGAAATTTCCAAAGCGAATCTGGAACCCGGGGAGGACGAGGCCCTGGAAGACCGGCGAAAGCTGCTGCAAAATGCCGAAAAGCTCTCCAACGGCATCGAAACTGCCGTGGAATGTCTTTACGGCGGCGACGAGAGCGATGGTGCTGCCAGCTTGCTGGCCCAGGCGGAGCGGGAGCTGGCCCGGCTGTCCAAATATACCGATTCCTTCGCTCACCTCCACGACAAGGTGGCTGATCTGATGTATCAGGTGCAGGATGCTGCCGAGGAGATTCGGGATGCCCGGGATGATTTGAGCTATTCCGCTGACGAACTGGAGCAGATCGAATCCCGGCTGGATGTAATCCACCGGCTCCGCCGGAAATACGGCGTGACCTGCGCCGATATTCTGGAGTATCTGGAAAAAGCCCAGAAGGAGCTGGATGAAATTGAATTTGCCGACGACCACATTGAGCGGTTGAAAGGGAAGCTGAAAAAAGCCGAGGCAGCGGCCTGGGAAACGGCCTTTGCCATCCGGGAAAACAGAAAGGCTACCGCCGCCATGCTGTCCCAGCGAATTTTGACGGAGCTTGCTCAGCTGGATATGCCCCGGGTGCAGTTCGCCTGCGAATTTGCTGAGACGGAATTGACGGCAGACGGTGCGGACAATGTGGTGTTCTATATGTCCGCCAACGCCGGTGAGGCGCTGAAATCCATGAGCAAGGTAGCCTCCGGCGGCGAATTGGCCCGTATTATGCTGGCTATGAAAAATGTATTGGCGGAAAAAGACCAGGTGGAGACGTTGATTTTTGACGAAGTGGACACCGGTGTTTCCGGCCGTGCCGCCCAAAAGGTGGCGGAAAAGCTTCGGGCTGTCGCGGCCCATAAGCAGGTCCTCTGCGTCACCCATTTGCCCCAGCTGGCTGCCTTGGCCAACACCCATTTGTTGATTGCCAAATCCGAGCGGGACGGGCGTACTTATACCACGGTCACCCCCCTGGATATTGAAGGAAGAAAGCGGGAGCTGGCCCGGATTATCGGCGGCACGAATATCACGGAAACTACCCTGAAAAGCGCCGAAGAAATGCTTCAGTAAAGGAGTATTGCGATGATAACAATGATTGCCGGAGCATTGGTGTTTTGGTTTCCTTTTATGCTGGTTTTTTGGGTAATTTCTCTGATTAGCCCCATAAAGAAGAAGAAAACTCGGGGGAATACCTGGTGGCTTATTCTGACTTTACTTTTTGAAAGCTTGGAATATTTTGCATTGGTTTTCTCCGTTGGGTGTTTTTCCAGCCGGGAAGCGATTCCGGCCTTGGTGCTGTTTGCACCGCTGTGTCTGCTGTTTCATTGGATTAAGAGCATTTGCAAACGCCGCTGGTGCTCAGACGTAATATCGGCTCCGCAAGCGGGTTCCAACGGCGCAATGACGATTCGCTGCCATTCCTGCGGCGGCATGAATCAGATTGCTCCCAGCGCGAAGCCCGGCCAGTGCAAATACTGTTTTGCCAAGCTGAAGCTGCGGAATCGGACTTGACAAAGTTCGTTTTATTTGTTAAGATACCCCCAACACATTGATGGGAAGAAGTAAGCACACCCTTTTCCGCCAGAGAGCTGCCGGTTGGTGCAAGGCAGCGGGAAAACCTGCTGAAATACCTCCCGGAGTGGCCTGCCTGAACATTCAGTAGGGGAGGACGGGTTCGCCCGAAACAGCGAAAAGCGTTGTTGGACGCTCCGAGGGCTGCACCGTGAGATGCAGCTGAACCAGAGGTGGTACCGCGTAATTTTTACGCCCTCTGTCCGCAAGGACAGGGGGCGTTTTTGTTTTGGAGGTGCGCCATGAATTATCCATGGATCGATGGATACCTTTTGCAAAAGAAAGGCGTCACGAAAGACCATAAATTGGAGTGGAACTGGATTCGCTACATGGTGGGGGATAAAATGTTCTGCGCCATTTGCCTGGATGAACAGAATCGGCCCTATTATATCACCCTGAAACTGGAGCCGGCTAAGGGAGATGCTTTGCGGAAATTGTACCCGGACATCCTGCCTGGGTACTACATGAACAAGGTTCACTGGAACTCCGTCAAAGCTGATGGCGCCGTTCCGGATGATTTGATGAAGGAAATGCTGGATGATGCATATTCTCTGGTCTTTTCCGGACTTCCCAAGAAGAAACAAGCTGAAATTAACAACATTTAGGAGGAACCCAAAATGAAATTATATGACGAGTTGGTCGCTCGGGGCCTGATTGCCCAGGTGACCAATGAGGAAGAGATTCGCGAGATGATCGACAATGGCAAGGCCACCTTCTACATCGGCTTTGACCCCACTGCCGATTCTCTTCATGTGGGCCACTTTATGGCTCTGTGCCTGATGAAGCGGCTGCAGATGGCTGGCAACAAGCCCATCGCCCTGATTGGCGGCGGTACCGCCATGATCGGTGACCCCTCCGGCCGGACCGATATGCGGAGCATGATGACCAAGGAAGTCATCGACCATAACTGCGCCTGCTTCAAGAAGCAGATGGAGCGGTTCATCGAGTTTGGCGAGGGCAAGGCCCAGATGGTCAACAATGCCGATTGGCTGCTGGACCTGAACTACGTGGATGTGCTCCGTGAGGTGGGCGCCTGCTTCAGCGTCAACAATATGCTCCGGGCCGAGTGCTACAAGCAGCGGATGGAGAAGGGGTTGAGCTTCCTGGAGTTCAACTACATGATTATGCAGTCCTACGACTTCTACCACCTGTACCAGAATTACGGCTGCAATATGCAGTTCGGCGGCAACGACCAGTGGAGCAATATGCTGGGCGGCACCGAGCTGATCCGCCGTAAACTGGGCAAGGATGCCCACGCCATGACCATCACCCTGCTGCTCAATTCCGAGGGCAAGAAGATGGGCAAGACCGCCAAGGGCGCTGTCTGGCTGGACCCCAACAAGACGACTCCCTTCGAGTTTTACCAGTACTGGCGGAATGTGGAGGATTCCGATGTCCTGAAATGCATCCAGATGCTGACCTTCCTGCCTATGGAAGAGATCGATGCCATGTCCGACTGGAAGGATGCCCAGCTGAACACCGCCAAGGAGATTCTGGCCTACGAGCTGACTAAGCTGGTCCATGGTGAGGAAGAGGCGAATAAGGCTCAGGCTGCTGCCAAGGCCCTGTTTGTGGGCGGTGGCGACGATGCCAATATGCCCACTACGGAAATCACCGCCGATAAACTGGTGGATGGCAAAATCGGCATCCTGAATCTGATGGTTGCCTGCGGTCTGGCCCCCTCCAACAAGCAGGCCCGCCAGCTGGTAGAGCAGGGCGGCGTCCTGGTCAACGACGAGAAGGTGCCTTCTGCCCAGTTCGCTGTTACCGAGGAAATGCTGAAAGAAGGCGTGAAGATCCGCAAGGGTAAGAAGGTTTTCCATAAGGCAATCCTGGCTTAATCATGTAAACGCCGCCCAATTCGGGCGGCGTTTAGTGGTTATCCAAAATATGCATCCAACCTTTTCTTGTTTTCCTTGCTCAGCTGGGTCAGGGGCAGGCGGCAGGGGCCACAGTCGCAGCCGATGTATTTCATGGCGGCTTTCACCGGGATGGGGTTCGGTTCGCAGAACAGCAGTTCTACCAGGGGCTGCAGATTCTGTTGCAGGGATGCGGCGGTGTCCAAATCTCCCGCCAGGGCTGCCTGGGCCATGGCCTGGGTTTGCACCGGCAGGAGGTTGGACAGCACCGAGATCACCCCCTGGGCCCCAAGGGAGATGGCCGGGACGGTTAAATCGTCATTACCCGTCCAAACTGCGAAGTTTTTGCAGCTTCTGCATAGCTTTGTGACCTTGGTAATATCGGAGCTGGCCTCTTTGATGCCGGCCATGTTGGGAATGGGGGCCAGCCGCTGGCAGACGGAGACCGGGATATCCACCCCGGTGCGGGTTGGCACGTTGTAGGCGATGATGGGAATGCTGACGGTGTGGGCGATGGTCATATAATGGGCCACCAGCCCCTCCGGCGTGGCCTTGTTGTAATATGGACTGACAATCAGCAGGGCATCCACCCCCAGTTTTTCTGCTGCCAGGCTCAGTTCCGCCGCGTGGGAGGTCCAGTTGGAGCCGGTTCCGGCGATAATTTGGCAGTCGCTGCCCACATAGCTTTTTGCCCGGTGGAACAGCTCCAGCTTTTCGTCATCCGACAGGGTAGGGGCTTCGCCGGTGGTGCCGCAAATGACAATGGAGCGGATTCCGGCATCAATTTGCCGTTTTATCAGCTGTTCCAGCATGGGAAAGTTTACTTTATCATCCAAAAATGGCGTAACCAATGCGGTGCAGGCGCCTGTAAATAACGGTTTTTCCATGTTTCATCCCTCCGCACCAATCTATGCGATATGGCATGATTTTGCGTGTTGCAAAATATGGGGTTTTGGGCTATAATAAGCGGAAAGTATCCGTTCGGAGGAATGATTTTGAAAACGAGTGATTTTTGGTATGACCTGCCGGAGGAATTGATTGCCCAGACCCCCCTGGCCCAGCGGGATAGCTCCCGGCTGCTGGCGTTGAATCGGGAAACCGGCGAAGTCTGCCACCGGCATTTTTATGATGTGATTGACTATTTGCAGCCCGGGGACTGCCTGGTGATGAATGACTCCCGGGTGCTGCCCGCCCGTCTGCTGGGGCATCGGCCCACCGGCGGCGCTGTGGAAGTGCTGCTGCTGCGGGATTTGGGCGATAAAAAATGGGAGTGCCTGTGCAAGCCCGGCCGGAAGATGCAGGTGGGCAATGAGGTGATTTTCGGCAACGGGGAGCTGACCGCCACCGTTACTGCCGTGCAGGACGATGGCAACCGGGTGGTGGAATTCCACTACGAGGGCATTTTCCTGGAGGTTCTGGAGCGGCTGGGTAAGATGCCTCTGCCGCCCTATATCAAGGCGGAATTGCAGGATCAGGAGCGGTATCAAACCGTTTATTCCAGAGAAGTTGGCTCCGCCGCCGCGCCTACCGCGGGTCTTCATTTTACCAATGATTTGTTGGAAAAGATTCGGAAAATGGGCGTAAAGACAGCTTTTGTGACTCTTCATGTGGGCCTGGGAACCTTCCGTCCGGTGAAGGCGGAGGAGATTACCGACCATCATATGCATTCGGAGCTGTGTATGATTTCCGCGGAAACCGCTGAAATCCTGAATGAGACGAAGCGCGCCGGCGGGCGGATTATTTGCGTGGGAACCACCTCCTGCCGGACGTTGGAAAGTCTGGTAGGCGAGGACGGTTTTTTTGAGGCCAAGTCCAAATGGACGGAGATTTTCATTTATCCCGGCTATCAGTTCAAGGCCATGCAGGGGCTGATTACCAACTTCCATCTGCCGGAAAGCACCCTGGTGATGCTGGTGTCCGCTTTTGCGGGACGGGAAAATGTTTTGAATGCCTACGAAGAAGCGGTGCGGGAAAAATATCGGTTTTTCTCCTTTGGTGACGCGATGTTTATTGGTTAAAAGATGCTTGTGGGGGATGATGCTGCATCCGCCCCTGCGAATGGTTATTTGGTACTAACGTGAAATAGGAGGCGCAATCATGCTGGAAAAGTTGAAGGCAAATATCCTGTTTGAGGTGCTGTTGAAGCGGCACAATATTCAAAAGGCCTATGCGATGGTGGGGCCGGAGGATTCCTGGTACGATACCATCACCACCGTCCATCAGTCCCTTGCCGAAATCAAGCAGCTGCCCCATGAGGATTGGCAGATCACCAGCCATGACGGCCTGGAACTGAAGGCCCTGTATTATCCCGGCAGCAGCGATAAAACTGTGATTTGGATTCACGGCTACACCAGCCATGCCGAGCGGGAATCGGCTTTCCCCGGCCTGTTCTATCACAGCCTGGGCTTTAATGTGCTGGTGCCGTATCTGCGTGCCCATGGGCCCAGTCAGGGTAAGTACATTTCTTTTGGCCCCATGGAGCGCCTCGATATGAAAAAATGGGTGGAGCAGGTCAATGGCCGGCATCCCAAGGGCAGGATTTTGTTCCACGGCCTTTCCATGGGCGGCGGCATTGCGCTGGATTTGGCGACGATGGATCTGGAAAACGTGAAAGGTCTGGTTGTGGATGCGCCCAGCCCCAGCATTCCCGGCTTTTTCCAGGCAGTGACCAACGGCACTTTCAAAAAGGGCCGTGAAAAGATCCTTGCCTGCGTTTATGACCGGTATCGGAAGGAATTTTCCGCAGAGGCGGCGGATTATGACCGGACTGAGAATATTAAAAACGGAAAATATCCCCTGTTTCTGACTGCCGGCAGCAACGAGAACATGGATGAGATTCTTACTGCGATCAAAGAGCGCAATCCCCGGGAATCCACGGTGCTGATTCTGCCCGGATGCAACCACGGAAATGGAATGTATAAGCAAACGAAGTTATACCAGGATGGGCTCCGGGCGTTCATCGGAGCGCATATTGGTGACTGATTAGGAGAAAAAACGATGTTCAAATTACTGAAAACCGAGGGGAAGGCCCGGCGGGGCGAATTTACCTGCGCCCACGGCACCGTCCAGACTCCGGTGTTTATGAATGTGGGCACCCAGGGTGCCATCAAGGGAGCCCTCAGCGCCAAAGACCTGAAGGATATCGGCTGTCAGGTGGAGCTAAGCAACACCTACCATCTGCATCTGCGGCCCGGCGACAAGCTGGTGAAGGAGTGCGGCGGCCTGCACAAGTTTATGACCTGGGATGGGCCGATTTTGACGGATTCCGGCGGATTTCAGGTGTTTTCCTTATCTTCTTTGCGGAAAATCAAGGAGGAGGGTGTGTATTTTTCCTCCCACATTGACGGGCGGAAGATTTTTATGGGACCGGAGGAGAGTATGCAGATTCAGTCCAATCTGGGCAGCGATATCTGCATGGCCTTTGACGAATGCATCGAAAATCCGGCGCCCCGGGACTATGTGCTGAAAAGCGTTGACCGGACCTACCGCTGGCTGGTTCGGTGCAAGGAGGAGAATGCCCGGCTCAATGGGCTGCCGGATACGGTCAATCCCCAGCAGATGCTCTGGGGCATCAACCAGGGCGGCACCTATGCAGATATTCGGGTGGACCACATGAAGCGGATTGCAGAGCTGGACTTACCGGGCTATGCCATCGGCGGTCTGGCGGTAGGGGAGACGGCCCAGGAGATGTACGACATCATCGAGGCGGTGGAGCCCCATATGCCCGCTGACAAGACCCGCTACCTGATGGGCGTGGGTACCCCCAGCAACATCATCGAGGCGGTGGCCCGGGGCGTGGATTTCTTCGACTGCGTGATGCCCGCCCGGAATGCCCGGCACGCCCGGCTCTTTACCTGGGAGGGTGCCATCAATCTGAAAAACGCCAAGTATGCCACCGACCTAAACCCCATCGATCCCCAGTGCGACTGCCCGGTCTGCCGCCGGTACAGCCGTGCCTATATCCGCCATCTGTTCGTGGCGGAGGAGATGCTGGCTATGCGGCTTTCTGTCATGCATAATCTGTATTTCTACAATAAACTCATGGAAAAAATCAGAAATGCCCTGGATGAGGGCCGTTTTGAGGACTTCCGCCGTGAGTATTCTGTAAAATTAAGCAAGCGAATCTAAATTCTTCTTGCAATTTACCGAATGGATGTTATAATGAAAAGGCTGATTAAATGAAAAGGAGTAGTTTCCCAATGGTACAGTTTTTGAATGGTGGCATGACCACCTCCATTATTATGATGGTCGGCCTGATTGGCCTGATGTACTTCATGATGATTCGTCCCGAGAACAAGCGCAAGAAGGAAGCTGAGCAGATGCGTAACGCCCTGAAGGTTGGCGACAAGGTCACCACCATCGGCGGCATCGTTGGCACTGTGGTCAACATCAAGGAAGATAAGTTCGTTATCGAGACCAGCGCCGATCAGGTTCGCATCGAGTTCATGAAGTGGGCTCTGTCCACCAATGATACCGCTATCGCGGCCGCCAAGGAAGAGAAGAATAAGGTCATGGAAGAGCGGGCGAAAGCCGTCGCCGCCAAGAAGGCCGAGCGTAACAATAAGAAGTAAATGAACAAGAGGGGCTGTTGCAGTTTGCAACAGCCCCTCGGTCTGTAAAAAGTATCTTTCGCAAGGAAGTGATTGTTTTTGAACCGCTAAACAATCATGTTCAGCTGAATTGCGTATGATTCTGCAATCGACTTCGTTAATTTTCGTAGTCCAAAACTTCTTTGGCGATATATACCGGTCTATCTTTGCTTTGTTCGAAGGTTCTGCCTACGTATTCGCCGATGATACCAATGCAGAACAGCTGGATGCTACCCAGCAGCAGAATCAGCACGATGATGGTGGCGAAGCCGGGGATGTCGATGCCCCAAATCAGCTTCTCCAGCACCACCCACAGCAGATACAGCACCGCGGAAATGGCGGTAAAGCTGCCCAGATAAATGGAATACCGCAGGGGTTTAGTGGAAAATCCGATGATGCCCTCGATGGCGTAGTTCATCAGCTTCTTGAAGCTCCATTTGGTGGTGCCGGCGTTACGCTCGCAGGCAGTGTAGGGGATGAATTCTGTATCGTAGCCTACCCAGGCAAACAGGCCCTTGGAGAACCGGTGGTACTCCGCCAGCTCCAGCAGACTGTCCCGGACACTGCGGCGGAAGGTGCGGAAATCACTGGCGTCGGAATGGAGGTTTACGTCGGACAGACGGTTGATGATGTTATAGAACCGCTTTTTGAAGAAGGACAGCACCTTACCCTCGCCCCGGCGGTCTTGATAGGCGGCCACCACATCGATTTGGGGCTTTTCATCCAGAATCTTTACCATGTCCCGGACAATCTCCGGCCGCTGCTGCAAATCCGCATCAATCAGCGAGATATAATCGCCGCCGGCGTGCTCCATACCGGCGTAAATGCCCGATTCCTTGCCGAAATTCCGGGAGAAGGAAACAACCTTCACCGGGCACTTTTGCTCCTTGTGGAGCTTTTTCAAATTATGGAGGGTGGCATCCTTACTGCCGTCGTTGACGAAAACAATTTCATAATCATAACCGCAGTCCTGAAAGGCATCAATCACCGCCGCCTGGAAAGCTGCGACATTCTCTGCCTCGTTGTAGCAGGGCACCACAAGGGATAGCTTCATTTGAATCAACTCTCATTCATAAAATGTGCTTCCATTATAGTCGTGTCGGCTAATTTCGTCAAGTGCCATTCGGTTAATTTATCAGATCCCTCCTTGACGGAATGGCCGGGGTATTGTATATTATACTAGAATTCTGCAGATATGGGAGGATTTTACATTGCATCGTTCAATTGACCAGAGTCCATCCCTGATGGAACGGTTTTGCTGCTGGCTGCGACGGGCCGTTGTTTCCAATCGGGAGACACTGTTAGCTGCTTTTATAGTGGGGTTGCTGACCTATGGCTATGCTTTTACCAATAAGCTCATCAATTATGATGATGCATTTTTCCTGTTCTCAAAGGGCGCGACCATTGAATCCGGACGCTGGGCTCTGGTTCTTCTTTCTCTGATTTTCCCGGATGTATCGATGCCGTGGATTTATGGCATCATTACGGTGGCCTTAATTGCGGTGTCTTGCTGCGTGATTGTGGATATTTTTGAAATCCAATCCAAGCTGAGCAAGGTTCTGCTGGCGGCTCTGATTGTGTGCTTTCCTTCCCTGATTGCCACGTTCACCTATATGTTTACCAGCAGTTCCTACGGCGTGGCGTTTTTGTTGGCCGTGTTGGCGGTGTGGTTTCTGAAAAAGGGGACAAAAGCCGGTTATTGTGCTGCCTTCGGTCTGATGATTTTTTCCCTGGGGATTTATCAGTCCTACGTTGCGCTGACTGCCGGCCTTTTGGTGGTATATCTGATTCAGCAGGTTCTGCGGGGGCGGGAGTCCCGGCAGATTTGGCGCAAGGGCACTGCCTATGTGATGTTTTTGGGTGCTTCCCTGGGCGTTTATTTTGTCATTACCAAGGGTGTTCAGTTCGTCACAGGGCGGTCCATGGGCTCCTATGCCTCCGGTCAGATTGATTTGAGCGTTTCCTACATCTTTACGAAGCTCCTGACGGCTTATCGCTATTTTCTGGAATTCTTTACCACCGGGAGCAACGGTTTGATTCCCACGGCCCTGTCCAGGGTGATTCATATTTGTCTGCTGATTCTCTCTCTGGGCTACCTGATTGGTTGGGTGAAAGGTGGCGCCCGGAAGGGGCTGGGGCTTTTGGCGCTGCTGCTTGTGATTTTCCCCCTGAGCGTCAATTGCATGTACCTGTTTACGAAGCCCCATTCGGTGCATACCCTGGTGCTGTATGGGTTTGTTGCCCTTTATGTGCTGTTCATCGTGTTGGCGGAGCATTGCAGGCTGTCCCAGGTTCGGCTGTTCCGGAAGTGGTTCTATGATCTTACCGCTGTGATTTTGGCTGTGGTTGTGGTGAGCAATGTCTATGTGGGCAATCAGGCCTATCTGCATATGTTCCTGAAATACGAAAACTGTATGGCGTTCTACACATCGCTGGTGAATGATATTCGTGCCACACCGGATTTTGATGAAAACACCAAAATTGCGCTGGTGGGCTCCTATCAGCTGCCCGATTCCTACGATGAGGGCTTTGCGGATATTTATAAAATCAAGGGTGTGTCCGGCATCCAGCCCAACAGCTACAGCCGGGAGCAGTTTGTGGCTCATTTCTTCGGCTTTGATTTCAAATTCGCCACCGCCTTGGAGCATGAACAAATCGAACTGTTGGAGGAATATCTGGAAATGCCCCTGTATCCCTACCATGGCTCCATCAAAAAGATTGGGGATTATCTGGTGGTAAAGCTCAGTCCGCCGGTTCCAAAAACGGAATCTTAAATGTTGACAAGTGGATAAAAGTATGTTATTTTATTTGTAATTGTGTTGATGGGGAGGTTCTGCCTCTTTTCCGTTCAGAGAGTGCCCGGTTGGTGCGAGGGCATATGGGAAGAAGCGGATGGTCGCCCCGGAGCAGTTTTCCTGAAATCCAGTAGGGAAGACCGGGTTTGCCCGTTACAGCTTTGAGTGCCCGCAAGGGAATTCAGGTGGTACCGCGGAATGTCGATTTTCGCCCTGAGCAAATTTGCTCAGGGCGTTTTTTGTATTGTAAAAGGAGTGTATTTCAATGGCAAGAGAACTGCCGAAGGTGTATGAACCCCAGCAGGTCGAGAATGAGATCTACAAAATGTGGGAGGAGGGCGGTTATTTCCGTCCCCAGGGTAAGGAGGGTGCCAAGCCCTTCACCATCGTCATGCCGCCTCCCAACGTGACCGGTCAGCTGCACATGGGCCACGCCATGGACGCTACCCTGCAGGATACCTTAATCCGCTTTAAGCGGATGCAGGGTTACGATGCGCTGTGGGTTCCCGGCGTTGACCATGCGGGCATCGCCACCCAGATCAAGGTGGAAGAGGAGCTGCGCAAGAACGAGGGCCTGACCCGCTATGACCTGGGCCGGGAGAAGTTCCTGGAGCGGGTCTGGGACTGGAAGCAGAAGTATGGCAACCGAATCGTGGAGCAGCAGAAGAAGCTGGGCGCCTCCTGCGATTGGGAGCGTTCCCGGTTTACCATGGACGAGGGCTGCTCCAAGGCTGTCCGTGAGGTTTTCGTTTCTCTGTACGAGAAGGGCCTGATTTACAAGGGCAGCCGGATTATCAACTGGTGCCCCAACTGCGTCACCGCTCTGTCCGATGCGGAGGTCGAGTATGTGGACAAGCCCGGTCATCTGTGGCACATCCGCTACCCCCTGACCGACGGCTCCGGCGAAGTCGTGGTGGCCACCACCCGTCCCGAGACCATGCTGGGCGATACCGGCGTCTGTGTCAACCCCAACGACGAGCGGTACAAGGATATCGTGGGCAAGACTGTGATTCTGCCCCTGGTGAATAAGGAAATTCCCATCGTTGCCGACGATTATGCGGAGATGGAATTTGGTACCGGCTGTGTCAAGATGACTCCTGCCCATGACCCCAACGACTTTGAGGTTGGCCTGCGGCACAATCTGGAGGTTATCCGGGTGCTGGACGACAACGGCAAGGTCAACGAGCTGGGCGGCAAGTACGAGGGTATGGATCGCTACGAGGCCCGGAAGCAGATCGTTGCCGATTTGGAGGAGCAGGGCTATCTGGTGAAAATCGATGCCCATGCCCACAATGTTGGCACCTGCTACCGCTGCCACAATGATGTGGAGCCCATCATTTCCGCCCAGTGGTTTGTGAAGATGCAGCCCCTGGCGGAGGAGGCCATTCGGGTGGTCAAGGAAGGGGAGACCAAGTTTGTCCCCGAGCGGTTCAGCAAGACCTACCTGAACTGGATGGAGAATGTGCGGGACTGGTGTATTTCCCGTCAGCTGTGGTGGGGCCATCAAATCCCTGCCTGGACCTGCGCCGACTGCGGTCATATCACTGTGTCCCGGGAGGATGCCTGCGCTTGCGAAAAGTGCGGCGGCACCAACATTGAGCGGGACCCTGACGTGCTGGATACCTGGTTCAGCTCCGCTCTGTGGCCCTTCGAGACCCTGGGCTGGCCTGAAAACACCGAGGATCTGAAGAAGTTCTATCCCACCGATGTGCTGGTTACCGGTTATGATATCATTTTCTTCTGGGTTGCCAGAATGATTTTCTCCGGCTGCGAGCATACCGGAAAGACTCCCTTCCACACCGTGCTGATCCACGGCCTGGTCCGGGACGACAAGGGCCGGAAGATGTCCAAGTCCCTGGGCAACGGCATCGACCCCCTGGAGATGATTGAAAAGTTCGGCTGCGATGCCCTGCGGATGAACATGGTCACCGGTAACAGCCCCGGAAACGATATGCGTTTCTATGTGGAGCGGTGCGAGGCCATGCGGAATTTCGCCAATAAGCTGTGGAACGCCAGCCGCTACGTGATGATGAACCTGGGCGAGGGTGCCAAAAATGAGCTGCCTGCCCTGGAAGCCCTGGAGATTGCCGACAAGTGGGTGCTGAGCAAGCTGAACACCCTGATTGCCGAGGTCACCGAGAATCTGGAGAAGTATGAGCTGGGCGTGGCTGTCCAGAAGGTCTACGACTTTATTTGGGACACCTACTGCGACTGGTACATCGAGCTGACCAAGGCCCGCCTGTACTCCGAGGACGCAAGCCGGAAGCAGACCGCTATGCAGGTGCTGGTGTATGTGCTGGACCAGGTGCTGCGGCTGCTGCATCCGTTCATGCCCTTCATCACCGAGGAAATCTGGCAGTCCATCCCCCACGAGGGCGATGCGCTGATCGTGGCCCAGTGGCCTGAATACAAGGCCCAGCTGGCTTTCAAGGCCGAGGAGGACATGATGGAGTCCGTGATGGAGGCCATCCGTGCCATCCGTGCCCGCCGGACGGAGATGAACGTGCCCCCCAGCAAGAAGGCGGCGCTGTTTATCCTGACTGCCAAGCCCCAGCTGTTCGCCGAGGGCGAGGGCTTCCTGCAGCGGCTGGCCTATGCCGATGCGGTGACTATGCTGGATAACGAGCCTGAGAATCTGGATGGCATGGTGACCATCACCACCGCCGATGCCAAGCTCTATATTCCTATGGGGCAGCTGGTGGATGTTGCCAAGGAGCTGGAGCGGATCGGCAAGGAGCTGGAGAATGCCCGGAAGTTCCTGAATTCTCTGGAGGCCAAGCTCTCCAACGAAAAATTTGTGGCCCGTGCTCCGGAGGCGGTTGTCAACGCCGAGCGGGAGAAGGCCGCCAAGACCCGTGATCTGATTGCCCAGCTGGAGCAGAGCGAAGCTGCCCTGAAGAAGCTGTAATCACTACCCAAAAGCCGTCACGTTATCGTGGCGGCTTTTTTAACGATAATTTTGCAAATTAACCCTTTTCTTTTCCTATCAGAACGTGTATAATAGAATAGATTATTTCTAGCCATTATTTGGCTTGAGGAGACGATTGAGATGTTTATAAAAAAGAAAGAAAAGGATCAGGCTCCCAAGGAAAAGCTGAACTGGAAGCAGAATCTGATGCTGAACCTGCATGATGTGATTTATGTACTGGCGGGCTTTATGGTCATCTATATGCTGTTTTTCAGAGTGGTGGTCGTGGTGGGCCCCTCGATGTATGATACATTGCTGGACGGCGACCGGCTGGTTCTGGTGAGCAACGCTATTTATCAGGAGCCCAAGCAGGGGGATATCGTTGTCATCAGCAAGGATTCCTTTAAGGGCGGTGAGTGCATCGTCAAGCGTGTCATTGCCACGGAAGGTCAGACGGTTAGAATCGAATCCGGCAGAGTGTATGTGGACGATGTGGAGATGAAGGAGCCTTACACCAACCAACCTTTCAGCACCACCTTGGATGGACGGGATATGAAATTTCCTTTGACCGTTCAGGAGGGCCAGGTTTTTGTTTTGGGTGATAATCGGTACCATTCTATGGACAGCCGTAATTCCGCCATTGGTCTGATTGATGAGCGGCAGATTTTGGGCAAAGCTGTTTTCCTGCTGAGCCCCGGCACCCATGGTGGCACCGAAAAAGCAGATTACGACCGGATCGGAGTGTTGGATTGATGGATGAAAAAATGAATATCCAGTGGTATCCCGGCCACATGACCAAAACCCGGCGGCAAATCGAAGCGGATTTGAAGCAGGTGGATGCGGTTTGTGAAATTGTGGATGCACGCATCCCGATTTCCAGCCGGAACCCGGATATCGACAGCATTTGCGGCAGCAAACCCCGTATTATGATACTGAACCGCATGGATCTTGCGGACCCCAATGCTACGGCCCGGTGGGCAGATTTTTACCGCAGTCAGGGCCGGGCAGCGGTGCCCACCGACTGCAAAAGCCGCAAGGGCATCAACGCCTTTACCCCTGCGGTTCGCCATGTTCTCCGGGAGAAGCTGGAGCGTGACGCGGCCAGAGGCATGAACCGGCCCCTGCGCGTCATGGTTGTGGGCATCCCGAATGTGGGAAAATCCACTCTGATTAACCAGATTTCCGGCCGGAAGGGCGCCAAGGCAGAGAACCGACCCGGTGTTACCCGGGGCAAGCAATGGGTAACGGTGGACAGCGGGTTGCTGCTGTTGGATACCCCCGGTATCCTGTGGCCCAAATTTGAGGACCCCAATGTGGGGATGATGCTGGCCTACACCGGTGCGGTGAAGGAAGGCATTCTGGATATCGAGGAGCTGAGCTGCTACCTGATGGAGCTGCTGTGGAAGCGGTATCCCCAGGCGGTGATCGACCGCTACGGCATCGAGGCGGAGCCGGATACCCCCGGCTATGAGCTGCTGAAATTGGCAGGCAAAAAAAGAGGATATCTCCTGGCCCGTGGGGAAATCAACACCGAACGGATGGCCAAGGTACTGCTGGACGAATACCGGGGCGGCAAGCTGGGCCGGTTTACCCTGGAACTGCCGGAGGATATGAAATGAGCGAGATCAATATGTGGGCCATCGAAGATGGCTTCTTCGAAAAGGGAATCCGGCTGATTTGCGGCGTGGATGAAGCGGGCCGTGGGCCTCTGGCGGGGCCGGTATGCGCCGCGGCGGTGATTTTGCCGCCCCATGCGGATATTCCAGGGCTGAACGACAGCAAAAAGCTCACCGACAAACGGCGCCGGGAGCTGTTTCCCATCATCAAAGAGCAGGCCATCGCCTACGGCATTGGGCTTGCCTCCCATGAAGAGATTGATGAAATCAATATTTTGCAGGCCACTTATCTTGCCATGGAGCGGGCGTTGGCCCAATTGCAGGTGAAGCCAGAGCTTGCGCTGATTGACGGCAACCGGGCCAAGGATTTTGGAATAACGGTGGAAACTGTGGTCAAGGGCGACAGTCTTAGTGCCAGTATTGCCGCCGCGTCGGTACTGGCGAAGGTGACCCGTGACGATTTGATGGTGGCGGCCGCCGAACAGTATCCCCAATATCAGTTTGAAATCCACAAGGGCTACGGCACCAAGGCCCATTATGCTGCCCTGACCGCCCATGGCCCCAGCCCCATTCACCGGATGACCTTCCTGAAGAAGTTCTATGGGGAAAAATAATCTGGCCGGCGCCTGGGGCGAGGCCCTGGCGGCAGCGTATTTGAAGAAAAAGAAATACACCATCGAAGCGGCGAATTTTCGCAGCCGGTACGGCGAGATTGATTTGATCGTTCGCAACAAAAATTTTCTTGTTTTTGTGGAGGTAAAGCTCCGCAAATCCGGGTCCTTTGCCCAGGCAATGGAATATGTGGACCGGCATAAGCAGGATAAGCTCCGTTCCACCGCTTCTTACTATTTATCCCAGCACCCCACGGAGCTTCAGCCGCGGTTTGACGTGGTGGAGATTTATGCGCCGGAGGGTACCCTGACGAAAAAGCCCCAAATCCATCATTTGGAGGATGCGTTTCAATGAATTTTCCTGTTTTCGACCTGCATTGCGATACCGCTTACGCCCTGCTGGGAAGCGACCACAACAGTGCCGGTTCTCTTCGTAAAAACGACTTACATATCGATTTGGAGCGGGCCAAAGTGCTGCCGGGCTATGCCCAGTGCTTCGCTTGCTTCACCACGCCCTATATGGAGGAATGGTACCGGGTCAAGCCCCTGAATATGTTTGAGCGGGAGCTGGCCACCATCCAGCGGGAAATCGACAAGAACAAGCGGCTCATGTCCATTGCCTACGGCCCCGGCGATATCGAGGCCAACCGGCAGAAGGGGAAGATGTCCGCTATTTTGACCATCGAAGGCCCTGCGGGCTTTGGTTATGACCCGGAGCTTTTGCAGGATTTGAGCCTGATTGGCTTCCGGATGACCACCCTGGGCTGGAACGAGAGCAACCCCCTTACCGGCTCCCACCAGACCGGCGGCGGTCTGACGGACATGGGCCGGGAATTTGTCAAGGAAGCCCAGCGGGTCGGAATGCTCATTGATGTGAGCCACATCAGCGACGAGGGATTCTGGGATATTATAGATATCACCAACGGGCCTGTTGTGGCTTCCCATTCCAACAGCCGGGCCCTGTGTGATGTAAGCCGGAATCTGACGGACGATATGTTCAAGGCCATTTGCCAAACCGGCGGCGTGGCTGGTTTTAATCAATGCGCACCCTTTGTGGGCGCAGAGCCCACCTTAGACACCGTTTGCGACCACATTCTCCACTGGATGGAATTCGACCCGGAATGCCAGCACATCGCCCTGGGCGGCGATTTGGATGGCTGTGACCAGCTTACCGGCGGCTTTGATGGCATTCAGAGCTACCCGGCCCTGGCCCAGCGGCTTTTGGAGCGGGGACTGACGGAACAACAGGTGGAAAATATCTTCTGGAACAATGCCATGGGAGTGATGGAGAAATGCTCTATGTAACCACCCGCAGCAAACACGATGTTTATACCCCGGCCATCACCATGCAGCAGAATCGGGGGCCCGATGGGGGACTGTTTGTGCCCTTTAAGATGCCGGAATTTGACCGCAGCGCTATCAACGCTCTGGCGGACAAAACCTTCGGCCAGAATGTGGCGGATATCCTGAATCTGTTTTTCGGCACTAAGCTAACAGGCTGGGATGTGGATATGGCCATCGGCCGTAACCCCTTCAAAATCCGCTCCATGAATTTCCGCATTCTGATTGGTGAACTTTACCACAACATGGAGGCGAATTTCGACCGGATGATTCGGGTTCTTTCCGAACGGGTGCATCCAGATGGTGACATCATCGGTAAGCATTCCGATTGGCTTGATATTGCCGTCCGTATTGGTGTGTTATTCGGAATTTTTGGCGAATTGATAGCTACGGAGCAAATTCGTTCGGATAAGCCCATCAATATTGCTGTCAGCTCCGGCAATTTTGCCTCGCCAATGGCGGCCTGGTATGCCCGGCAGATGGGGCTTCCTATTGGCACCATCATCTGCGGCTGCAACCAAAACGGTGCCCCCTGGGATTTACTCCATCGGGGCGAACTGGATACCGATGCAATCGCCGTAAACACTTCTACGCCAAAGTGCGATTATGCGCTGCCGCCGGATTTGGAGCGGCTGATTTGCGCTGCCTGTAATCAGGATGAAACGCTGAATTACTGCTTCCACTGCACCGAAGGCGGGACCTATCGCCCGGACCGGGATGCCCACGCCGCCATCCGACAGGGAATGTTCGCTGCCGTGGTTAGCGGTGTCCGCGTGCAGACCATCATTCCCAGCGTCTATCACACAAACCGATATATCCTGGATCAGTATTCAGCCCTGGCTTACGGCGCTCTGGCGGACTATCGTTCCCGTACCGGCAAAAGCACGATGACACTCCTTCTGGTAGAAAACAGCCCCGTCACCCAAGGGGAATCCATTGCTAAGGCCATGAATATCACCGTGCCGGAGCTGAAAAAGCGGCTGGCGGAGGGATAAGATGGCACTTTACGCAATCGGCGACCTTCATCTGAGCCTTGGAGTAGAAAAGCCAATGGACGTGTTCGGCGGCAACTGGGTGGGGTATATGGAGAAGCTCGAAGAAGGGCTGTCCGTCATCGGCCCGGAGGATACGACGGTTTTGCTGGGGGATTTGTCCTGGGCCCTGGATTTGGAGGGCGCGACTCCGGACTTCGCCTGGATCGACCGGATTCCCGGGCGGAAAATCATCCTCAAGGGCAACCACGACTATTGGTGGAGCACTGCCTCGAAATTCTACAAATTCTGCGAAGAAAATGGTTTTTCCAATCAATTTATTTTGAATAACAATCATTATGAATATGAGGATTGGGCTATCTGCGGCACCCGGGGCTGGTTCTTTGAAGAGGAGCGCAGCGGGGAGCATGATGAGAAGGTTTTCAAGCGGGAGCTGCTGCGGTTGGAGGCGTCCTTAAAATCAGCAGGGGAGAGGCCCAAAATGGTCTTTTTACACTATCCTCCCCGGTACAAGGGCTACCAATGTGACGAGATCCTGGAGCTGCTGAATACCTATCAGGTCCGCCGGTGTTTTTACGGCCATCTGCACGGCCCCAGTCATAAATTGGCCATGGAAGGGCTGTGGGATGGGGTGGAATTTCGGTTGGTTGCCGCTGATTTTCTGGATTTTAAGCCCTTCAAGGTAATTTAATAAAGAATTTCAGAAAAAAGTGTGGACATTTTCCAGTTTCTTTGCTAGAATATATCGGACAAATTTATAAAGATACGCCGCTATGCGGCGGTTCAATCAGGAGGAACACAAACCATGAATGTGAAGAACATTGAAAAGAACGGCAATCAGGCCACCATCACCGTCGAGATCGACAAGGAACTGATGGAGAAGGGCGTCAACGCCGCTTACATGAAGGCCCGCAAGCAGATTCAGCTGCCCGGCTTCCGTAAGGGCAAGGCCCCCCGGAAGATGATCGAGGCCATGTACGGCGCTCACGTTTTCTACGAAGACGGCCTGGAAGAAATCTTCCCCGAGGTTTATGAGGAAGCTGTTGTGAAGCAGGACGTGAAGGCCATTGGCCGTCCCAGCCTGACCGATATGAACATCAGCGATGATGGCATTGTGACCATCACCATCTCCACCGATGTCTACCCCGAAGTTACTCTGGGCGATTACAAGGGCCTGGAGGTTGAGAAGGCTGAGGCTTCCGTTACCGACGAGCAGGTTCAGGCGGAGCTGGACCGGATGGCTCAGAACGTTGCTTCTACCGAGACCGTGGAGCGGGCTGCTGCCATGGGCGACACTGCCAACATCGACTTCGAGGGCTTCGACAATGGCGTGCCCTTCGACGGTGGCAAGGGTGACAACTTCGACCTGAAGCTGGGCTCCGGCTCCTTCGTTCCCGGCTTTGAGGAGCAGATCGTTGGCATGACCGCCGGCGAGGAGAAGGATATCGACATCACCTTCCCCGAGGATTATCACGAGGGCCTGGCCGGTAAGCCCGTTGTCTTCCATGTGAAGCTGAACAAGGTTACCGAGACCATCGTTCCCGCTCAGGATGACGAGTTTGCCAAGGACGTTTCCGAGTTCGACACCCTGGATGAGCTGAAGGCAGATATTCGTGCCAAGGCTCTGGAGAATGCCGAGAAGCAGATTAACTCCGCTTTCGAGCAGGCTTGCGTTGAGAAGGCCGCCGAGAACACCACCGTGGATATGCCCAAGGCCCTGATTGAGGCTGAGCTGGATACCCAGATGGAGCGCTTCGGCTATCAGCTGCAGATGAGCGGCTACTCTATGGAGCAGTATGCCAAGATGATGGGCGGCGATGTGTCCACCATGCGCAATGCGTTCCGTCCCGCCGCCGAGAAGCAGGCGAAGATCAACGTGACCCTGGAGAAGATCGGCGAGGTGGAGAACATCGAGGTCACCGAGGACGAGATCAACGCCGAGCTGGAGAGCCTGGCTTCCCAGTATCAGCTGGAGCTGGACAAGGTCAAGAGCATGGTCCCCGTTGAGGAGATCACCGCCAGCCTGAAGACCCGCAAGGCTGTGAAGGTCATTGTGGACAGCGCTGTTGCTGTTGCGCCCAAGGCTGAATAATGTAATAGAATGTCATTGCGAATTAGTTCGCAAACAGCTTCGCGCTTAGAGCCGCCTGCGGCGGTTGCGCTACGCATAGTCTGCGGACTTATGGTGTGGCAATCTCCTTTGATTTTGGGGATTGCCACGTCGCTTCGCTCCTCGCAATGACAGGATTGTAAATTGAGGAATAACCTTCCTCTGAAATGGTTAGAATGTTTCAACCCCCTATGAAAGGAGACACGACCATGAGTTTAGTGCCCTATGTTGTGGAGCAGACCAGCCGCGGCGAGCGCAGCTATGATATTTTCTCCCGTCTGCTCAACGACCGTATCATTTTCCTGTCCGAAGAGGTCAACGACACCACTGCGTCCCTGATTGTCGCCCAGCTTCTTTACCTGGAGGCCCAGGACCCGGATAAGGATATTCAGTTCTATATCAACAGCCCCGGTGGCTCTGTTACCGCCGGCATGGCCATTTATGACACCATGCAGTACATCAAGTGCGATGTGGCCACCATTTGCGTGGGCCTTGCTGCCTCCATGGGTGCGTTCCTGCTGTCCGCCGGTGCCAAGGGTAAACGGATGGCGCTGCCCAATTCTGAGATTATGATTCACCAGCCCAGCGCCGGTACCCAGGGTCAGATCACCGATATGGCCATCCATATGAAGCGACTGCAGACCATCAAGGAGCGGATGAACCGCATTCTGGCCGAAAATACCGGCAAGAGTGTGGAAGAAGTCACTGCCGCTTGTGAGCGTGACAACTTTATGACCGCCGAAGAGGCCCTGTCCTTCGGCTTGATCGACCGCGTGCTCGATCGCCATTGATTAAGAAAGGCAGGAACCTGCTTCATGGCAAATCACGACGAGCAGCAGCCCATTCGCTGTTCCTTCTGCGGTAAGCGGGAGGGGCAGGTGCAGATGATTGCCGGTCCCGGTGTCTACATCTGTGGCGACTGTGTTCGCACCTGCAGCGATTTATTGCAGGAACAGGGTTATTCTATTGATACGGAATTTTCCGGCCTGGAATCCCTGCCCACACCCATGGAGATGAAAGACTTCATGGATGGCTACATTGTTGGACAGGAAGAGGCGAAAATCGCCCTTTCTGTGGCTGTTTACAATCATTATAAGCGCATTTATCTTTCCCAGGATTCTGACGTGGAGTTGCAGAAGAGTAATATTCTGCTAATCGGCCCCACCGGCTGCGGCAAAACCCTTTTTGCCCAGACTCTGGCTAAGATTTTGAATGTACCCTTCGCCATTGCCGACGCAACCACCCTGACCGAGGCCGGTTATGTGGGTGATGATGTGGAGAATATCCTGGTTCGCCTGCTTCAGGCGGCGGAATTTGATGTGGAACTGGCGGAGCGGGGCATCATTTATATCGATGAGATGGATAAGATCGCCCGCAAGAGCGAAAATACTTCCATCACCCGGGATGTGTCCGGCGAGGGTGTTCAGCAGGCTCTGCTGAAGATTCTGGAGGGCACCGTTGCCAATGTGCCGCCCCAGGGTGGGCGGAAGCATCCCCAGCAGGAGACCATTCAGGTGGATACCTCCAACATTCTCTTCATCTGCGGCGGTGCTTTCGACGGTCTTGATAAGATTATCGAAACCCGCACCGACAAATCCGCCATCGGCTTCGATGCACCGGTGGAAAGCAAGAAGAAGCGGGATGTGGGGAAGCTCCTGGCGCAGGTTCAGCCCCATGATTTGTTGAAATTCGGCATTATTCCGGAACTGGTGGGCCGTATGCCGGTGATTACTTGTCTGGAAAGCCTGAAAAAGGAAGATTTGGTTCGCATTCTGGTGGAACCCAGGAACGCTCTGACGAAGCAGTACCAGAAACTGCTGGAAATGGACGATGTGGAGCTGGAGATTCAGCCAGAAGCTCTGGAGGCTGTGGCCCAGAAGGCCATTGACCGCCAGATTGGTGCCAGAGGTCTCCGGGCCGTGATGGAGAAGGCTATGACCCGAATCATGTACGAGATTCCTTCTGATCTGACTATCCGTAAGGTCATCATCACCCCGGAATGTATCGACGGCGGCGAGCCACTCATCGAGCGCACCCCTGATGCTCCCCGGAGCAGAAAAAGTGCCAAGAAATAAGCAATTTCCCAAAAGGGGGTAGTTTTTCTACCCCCTTTTTCGCTCTATACAAAGGAAGGTGATCCCATGAGCGAAACCTATATTTCCGGCGACCTGCCGGTGCTGGCCCTGCGGGGCCTGGCGGTGTTTCCGGACCAGAGTGTCCACTTTGATGTGGGCCGCATGAAGTCCGTGAAAGCACTGGAGCGGGCTATGAAGGATGGTTCCCCCATTTTTCTTGTGCCTCAAAAAAATATTATGACCGATGACCCTGAGCTGGGAGATTTGGTCGCCATCGGAACCGTTGCAAAGGTAAAGCAGATTCTTCGGCCCCAGGGGGAAACCATGCGGGTGCTGGTCAACGGCATTTGCCGGGGCCGTATTTCTGAAATGCGCAGCACGGAGCCCTATCTCTACGCCCATGTGCAGGCCGTGCCGGAATCGGAATCCGTGGACAGCCCACGCAATCATGCCCTTTGCCGGGAGGCTAATGCACTCTACGGTGCTTACCTGGAGCTGTCTGAGTTTCCGGCCCAATCTGTGATGCTCAAAATGCTGTCGTCCCATAATCCCGGTTTTCTTGCCGATTGCATCGCTCAAAATTCCGGCATGGATTATCAGGACAAAGCGAAGCTCCTGTGTAACCTTGATCCGGTTCGTCGGTTGGAATCTGCCCTGCGGCTCCTGAGCCGGGAGCTGGAAATGCTGCGGTTGGAGGACGACATTCAGTCCCGTACCCATGCCGCCATGGACAAAAACCAGCGGGAATACTATCTGCGGGAGCAGATGAAAATCATTCGGGAAGAGCTGGGGGAGCAGGATGAATACGAGGAATTTGCTGAGTATGAAAAGAAAATCCTTCAATGCCATTTTGATGAGGAAACTGAAAATAAGCTCCGCAAGGATTTGTCCCGGCTGAAAAAGCAGCCCTTTGGTTCCTCTGAGGCGGCGGTGCTTCGGAATTACCTGGATACGGTGCTGGATTTGCCCTGGTTGACCTGGACGAAGGAGCGAATCAGCGTTGAAGCTGCCGCCAAGGTGCTGGAGAAGGACCACTACGGTCTGGAGAAGGTGAAGGAGCGGATCCTCGAAACGGTTGCGATTCGGCAGATGGCGCCTCAGATGCCGCCCCAGATTCTGTGCCTGGTGGGCCCTCCCGGCGTTGGTAAGACCTCCATTGCCTATTCCATCGCCCGGGCGCTGAACCGGAAGCTGGCCCGGATTTCCCTGGGCGGTGTGCGGGACGAAGCGGACATTCGTGGCCATCGGAAAACCTATGTCGGTGCCATGCCCGGCCGTATTATGGCTGCGATGACCCAGGCGGGCAGCCGGAATCCGCTGCTTTTGCTGGATGAAATCGATAAAATGGGTGCCGATCATCGGGGCGACCCCAGCGCCGCTTTGCTGGAGGTGCTGGATGCGGAGCAGAACAAGACTTATCGGGATCATTATTTAGAAATTCCCTTCGATTTGTCAGAAGTGATGTTTATCACCACCGCCAATACTCTGGATACGGTGCCCCGGCCGCTGCTGGACCGGATGGAGGTCATTGAGCTGGGCTCCTATACCGATGAAGAAAAGCTGATGATTGCCAAAAATCATCTGATTCCCAAGCAGATGGCGAAGCACGGCCTGAAGAAATCCCAATTGAAGGTGTCCGACGATGCCATTCGGGAGATTATTTGCTGCTACACCAGAGAATCCGGCGTTCGGAACCTGGAGCGTTGCTTTGCGGATATTTGCCGAAAGACCGACCGAAAGCTACTGGAAGAGGACGCACCCAAAAAAATCAGTATTACCGGTTCCAATGTGGCAGAATTTTTGGGTATTCGGAAATATCTGCCTGACCGAATCCCCGGCACCGATCAGATTGGTCTGGTCACCGGTTTGGCCTGGACCTCGGTTGGGGGCGAGACTTTGGAAGTGGAAGTCAACGTAATGGATGGCTCCGGCAAATTGGAGCTCACCGGCAATTTGGGCGATGTGATGAAGGAATCCGCCCACGGAGCCCTGAGCTATATCCGCGCCAATGCCCAGAAGCTGGGGGTTGCCCCGGATTTTTACAAGACCAAGGATATCCATGTCCATTTCCCTGCCGGGGCAGTGCCCAAGGATGGGCCCTCCGCCGGTGTTACCGTTACCACCGCCATGGTGTCCGCTTTGACCAATACCCCCGTCCGGCGGGATATCGCCATGACCGGTGAGGTTTCTATTCGTGGCCGGGTGCTGCCCATCGGCGGCCTGAAGGAGAAGACCATGGCTGCCCTGCGGCACGGCATTTCCACGGTGATCATCCCGGAGGATAACCGCCGGGACCTGGAGGAAATCGACCAGACGGTCCGCAAGTCCTTGAATTTCATCACCGCAACCACGGTGGACACGGTGCTGGAGGCAGCTTTGAAGCGGGATGGGGAAATTATCCCTACCATTCGAAACGATTTGCCTGCTGATGTGAAGCCCAGAAACCGCAGCAGCATCCAGCAGTGAGGTATGATATGAATCTTCACAATGTAGAATTTTTAATTTCCGCGGCGGCTCCCAAGGATTTTCCCAAGAGCCGCCTGCCGGAAATTGCCTTTGCAGGCAAATCTAATGTGGGTAAATCCTCGGTCATCAACCGAATCCTGAACCGAAAAAATTTCGCCAGAGTAGGGGAGAAGCCGGGTAAAACCATCCATGTCAACTATTTTACTGTTGATAAAAAATGTTATTTTGTGGATTTGCCCGGCTATGGCTATGCGAAGGTTTCCCAGAAGGAAAAAGAGCGGTGGGGCAAGCTCATGGAGGATTATTTCGCGGCTGGGCGCATCGATCTGGGCATTTTGATCGTTGACCACCGCCATGCGCCTACCAATAACGATATCACTATGGCCCGTTGGTTCCTGGACAGCGGTTGTCCTTTTGTGGTGGTTGCCAATAAGCTGGACAAGGTGAAAAAGAGCGAGATCCAGTCGATTCTGGCAACCATCCGCTCCGATTTGGAGCTGCCGGAGGCGTGTCCTATTATTTCGTTTTCTGCTGAAAAAGGAAACGGCAAGGACGAGCTGCTGAAGTATATTTTCGCCGCGGTTAAAGAATAGCTGTCATTGCAAATTCCGTTGGGCCGTGGCAATCTCACGGAGGTTTCCTATGGTTCTGGAAATTGACGACTGGAAATTTGATATTGACATGGCGGCTACCATGGAATACTCCGCCGCTGAGGCCGCTGACCACTGCACTTGCGCCTATTGCCGCAATTTTTATGCCGCTGTTGACAACACTTACCCAAATTTGCGGACATTTCTTGCACAATTTGGAATTGATATTGAGGCACCGGATGAATTGATGCCTTTCACTTCAATCATGCTCATGAATTTATATGCAGTGTCCGGCTCAATCCTTCAATTTTCTAAGGAACCAATTTTGGTTGACGGAATCAAAGTATTTCCTGAAACTGCGGAACAGGCCATGATCAATACGTATTGCCCGCGGCCGTACTTTGTGTTGTCTGTTGGAACGATGGATCTGCCATGGGTCCTTGATGAACCGATGGAAGAAGATCAAATTATTTCACCTGCAAATGTTCCGTCTTTTCTCAAAAAAATGTGGTCCAAATTGCTAAATCGCCAACCAAAAGACGATATGAAATCCTGAATATGCAGCAAGCCCACAGCCATTCGGCTGTGGGCTTTTCGTAATAGAAAATCAAATACCTTTGGCTTCCTTCAATGCCTTTGCCAGCTGGTCGGGGCAGGAGGTGGACTTCATACCGCACTTGATGCCCTCTACCCGGGAGATGACATCGTCGATATCCATGCCCTCCACCAGGGCGCCGATGCCCTTCAGGTTGCCGTTGCAGCCGCCGAAGAACTGAACGTTGCTGACCTTGTTATCGTCCACCTCAAAGCTGATCATTTGGGAGCATACGCCCTTGGTTCTGTAAGTATATTGCATAAAAATCTTCCTTTCTCAGGTTAAATCGACCAATTTTGCTTGGACAAGTTCAGCCAGCGCCTCCGGCGGGAGGATCATTTGGTGGCCTCTGGCCCCGGCGGAGACGGCGATCTCGTCCCAGAGAATACAGGTTTCATCGAAATAGGTGGGATATTTCTTTTTCATCCCGACAGGACTGCAGCCACCCCGAATATATCCGGTGAGTCCCAGAAGCTCCTTCACAGCAACCATTTCGATTTTCTTATCACCGGCGGCCTTGGCGGCTTTTTTCAAATCCAGCTCACAGCATACCGGGATACAAAATACATGGATCCCCGTTTTATCGCCACGGGCTACCAGCGTCTTGAAAACCTGCTCCGGAGGCATCCCCACGGCTTTTGCTGCGTGGTTTCCGTTGAGATCATTTTCGTCAAATTCATAAAACGCCTCCCGGCAGGGAATTTTTGCTTGCTGGACCATCCGGACGGCGTTGGTCTTGTCTGCCATAAAATCACCTTTTGTATTATACCTTACTTTTCCCCCGGTTGCAAGGGGGATTTATTGGACAGAATAAGGTTATCCAAAATACAGGAGGTATACCATGAACGAAAAACGTGACCCGGATATGAAAAAAGAAGAGCGGGAGCAGGTGGTGGAGCTGGGCTCTGATATTACAAAAAGCCCACAGGGGAATATTTATACCCTCACCATCATCGGCCAGGTGGAGGGGCATCAGGTGGCGCCAGAAACGGTGAAGACCACGAAATATGAACACGTTTTGCCCCTTTTGGCCGGTATCGAAGAAAGCGAAGATATCGACGGCCTGCTTCTGCTTCTGAACACCGTCGGCGGTGATATTGAGGCTGGGCTTGCCATCGCTGAAATGATTGCGGGCATGAAAAAACCAACCGTTTCTCTTGTCCTTGGCGGCGGCCATTCCATTGGCATTCCGCTGGCGGTCTGCACCAAAAAGAGCTTCATTACGCCCACCGCCAGTATGACGGTGCATCCGGTCCGGATGACGGGGCTTGTGGTTGGTGCCCCTCAGACTTTCCGATATTTCCAAAGAATTCAGGAACAAATTACTGAATTTGTTACCGCAAACTCCAGAATTTCAAAAGAAACCTTCGAACATTATATGATGGCCACCGGCGAAATGGCAACAGACGTGGGTACCATTCTCTATGGCAAGGAGGCGGTTTCTTCCGGGCTGATAGATAAGCTGGGCGGCCTGAATGATGCTCTTTCTGCTTTGCACAAAATGATCTCCAAACAAAAAAATAAGACAGAATAATTTTGATTCCGGGGTGGAAATCCTGTCGCAAATGTGATATGATAAGATGAATCAACAGACAGGAGGAACGGAAATGCCCGATCAACTGCTACACAAGTTCATTTATGTGCTGTTTTCGGCGTTTACGGAGTTCCTTCCTGTCTCGCCCCGGGCTCATCAGATTTTATATGAGCTTCTGACCGGCTTCCAGATGACGGATAAGATGGTGACCCTTTCAATCCATATCGGCGTGTTTGTTGCCTTGATTATCAACAATAAAAAGCGTATCCAGCATTTGGTTCGGGCGAATCGGTTGGCTCGCTACGCCCGCAGGCATCGAAACACTCATGTGGATACCACCGCAATTCTGGATACCAGGGTTCTGAAAACCACAA
Organism: Oscillospiraceae bacterium; assembly: GCA_017457285.1. Lineage (GTDB taxonomy): Bacteria > Bacillota > Clostridia > Oscillospirales > Oscillospiraceae > Faecousia. The sequence goes on from JAFTHT010000007.1 coordinate 69,737, forward strand.
TCGTGCCGGTTTTGATTGGTTTGTTATTCCTGCGAAAGGCTGAGGGCTGGATTGGAAGTCTTGCTATGCTGGCTCTGATGCTGACGATTAACGGTTTCATCATTTTCCTGCCCCGCATCATGCTTCGTGGAAACAAAGATGGTCGGAACCTGAGTCGTCTGGACAGCGTCATAATGGGTATCGGCGGCGGACTTGGTGTCATTCCTGGTTTTTCCCGTATGGGCGGCATTCTCAGCGGTGGTCAGATTCGGGGCGTGGATAGGAGCTACGCTATGGATGTGGCGCTTTTGGCATCCATTCCCGCCCTTTTAGGATTGATTATCATTGATTTATTCGCTGTCATTGCCGCAAAGGCAACCATTTCTGCGTTGGCATGGCTGTGCTATCTGATTATGGCCATTATCGCCTTTGGCATCGGCTATCTGGCGGTTTTATTTCTGCGATATTTGTGTGCGAAGGCCAGCTTTACCCGCTTCAGCTATTACAGCTGGGGCATGGCCATGTTCGCATTTATGATTTATCTTTTGATTTAAGGAGGATTTCTATGGCACCCAGTAAAAAACCCACAAAGGCAGAGCTTGCCTCCGGTGGAAAGAAGAGCCTGCCCTCCAAGTCCGGTTCTTCCCGAAAATCCAGTATGCCGGAGCCGCCTGAAACGACCCAAATTCCGCCCCGTTTTATTTCTTCCATGGTATTTCTGGGGCTGTTTCTGGTGTTTTCCATCATGGCCATTAACCCGGATGGACTGCTGGTGAAATTCATTTACCGGTTTGTATTGGGGCTGTTTGGCAAGACTGCGTTCTTCCTTTCGATTCCTGCGCTGCTGTACTTATTTTCCATCCACGCCTTCAGCCATGGTCGCCCGGTTCGGATGAGAAGTGTGTGTCTGATTGGATTTGTTTTGTCGGTGGGCTGCATTTTTCATCTGACAAAGGAAATCCCGGATGGCATCAAAGGTCTTGAATATTGGGGCTGGCTATATAACGGCGGCATTACCAAAGACTCTGAGGGCCTGATTTGTGGTTTGATTGCTTCTTTGCTTCGCAGCCTGCTGAATGATTGGATTAGTTTGATTTTCTTAATCGTCGCCGGGATTTTTATGCTTCTGGCTTCCATGCAAATTACGATTCCCAGCCTGATTCGGGCCTTTGAAAATCGCCCCAGGGCGGAATGGGAAACCGAAGAAGCCATTGCTCAGCGGCCTGAGCCCGCCTCGGTGGTTGTGAACCATATCGCCAATAAGCGGATTGAGATGATTGAAAATCGCCGTCGGGCTAAGGCGGAGAGGGTCAACATCGACCTGCCTGTGGACGGGGAGGAAAGACCCGAAAAGCCTATGAGTCCTCGGGTTAAGCATATGATGTCCCAGATTGATGATATCGATGGGCCTGTGTCGGCGGCTAAGACCCCTGTGGCGCCTGACGTTGATGACACGCTGTTCAATGCCTCGCCAGTTGTCGAAAAGAAAAAGCCTGCTGCGCCGAAAAAAAAGAAGGAAAAAGAGCCTCCTGCGGATATCGATTTCCCCAAAACCAGCGGTATGCCTCCGCTGGAGCGTGAGATTGACGAATTTGAGGAGCTCCCCCCGGTAGCGACAGAGCCTGCGCCTGCCAAGGTGACCGCAAAGGAAGCGGCTGCTTCCGCCGCAGAGGTGGCGGCGGAAATCGCCCAAAACGCCGCCAACGACAAGCCCATTTATTGCTTCCCGCCCATTGATTTGCTGAATCCTTCCCGCCGTAGTTCCATGGATGGTACTGCCGAAATGCGGGAGAATACCCGCCGCCTGAATGAGACCCTGGCAAGCTTCAAAATTGAGGCCCACATCATCAATGTGACCCGGGGCCCCAGCGTCACCCGGTACGAGGTGGAGCTGGAAAAGGGCGTTCGGCTGAATAAGCTGACCACCGTGGCGGACGATATCGCTCTGAGCCTGGGCGCCTCCGGCGTTCGGATCGCCGCCGTCACCGGCAAAATTTCCGTAGTGGGCATCGAGGTGCCCAACCGGGCGGTGACGACTGTTTCTCTGCGGGAGGTCATCGATTCCAACGAGTTTAATAAGGCGAAATCCAAGTCCAGCTTTGCCGTCGGTAAGGATATCGCCGGCAACTGTATCGTTGGCAATATCGCCAAGCTGCCCCATATGCTGATTGCCGGTACCACCGGTTCCGGTAAGTCCGTCTGCATGAACTCCATTATCATCAGCTTGCTGTATAAGGCCAGCCCCGATGATGTGAAGCTCATTATGGTTGACCCCAAAATGGTCGAATTGGGCATTTACAATGGTATTCCCCATCTGCTGATCCCTGTTGTTACTGACCCCAAGAAGGCTGCCGGTTCTCTGCAATGGGCCGTGACCGAAATGATGCGCCGGTATAAGGCCATGTCCGATGCCGGTGTCCGGGATCTGGAATCCTACAATTCCATCGTGGAAGCCGAGGAAGAGGGGAGCAAGCTGCCCCAGGTAGTGGTCATCATTGACGAGCTGGCGGATTTGATGCTGGTTGCCGCCAAGGAGGTGGAAGAATCCATTTGCCGGATTGCCCAGATGGGCCGTGCGGCTGGTATTCACCTGATTATCGCCACCCAGCGTCCTTCTGCCGACGTTATTACCGGTCTGATGAAGGCGAATATTCCTTCCAGAATTGCTTTTTCCGTGGCCTCCGCCATGGAATCCCGCATCATTCTGGATACCCAGGGTGCGGAAAAGCTGGTTGGCCGGGGCGATATGCTCTTTGCGCCCATCGGTGCCGGTAAGCCCCTCCGGGTTCAGGGCTGCTTCGTCAGCGACCCCGAGGTTGAGGCGGTTGCCAACTATGTCAAGGACAATTATGTCACTACATATGATCAGACGGTTATGGAAGAAATCGAGAAGAAGGCAAGCCAGACCGGCAGTAAGACGGCTGCTGCGGATGTGGAACCCAATTCCGATGAGCTGGAGGGGGACGAGATGCTCCCCGCCGCTGTGGATGTGATTTTGGAGACCGGACAGGCCTCTGTATCCATGCTCCAGCGCCGCCTGAAGCTGGGCTATGCCAGAGCCGCCCGGATCGTGGATGAGATGGAGGAGAAGGGCATCGTTGGCCCCTTCCAGGGCAGTAAGCCCCGGGCCATTCTCATTACCAAAGAAAAGTGGGAAGCCATGAAAAACGGCGGTGCTGTGGAGGATGAGCCTCCCTTTGATGATTTCGTTCCTGAGGATTTCTAATGTAAACCCCGGCAGATTTCGTTTGAAATCTGCCGGGGTAATATTCGCATCAAGACATTGAAATTGCGTGATTGAGGATGGCGTTTGCAGCATCCTCCTTTGACAGCAGTGGAAGCTCCAGTGTATCGTCCTTTGTGATCAGGGTGATAATATTGGTGTCCACACCGAAGCCGGCGCCGGACTGCTTTAGATTGTTGGCGCAAATCATGTCCACATTCTTTTTGTTGAGCTTTTCCCGGCTGTTTTCGACCATGTTTTGGGTTTCCATGGAGAAGCCGCAAATTATCTGGCCTTCCCGGCGGTTTTCGCCCAAATACTTCAAAATATCCCGGGTTCTTTCCAAAGGAATGGACAAATCAGCGTCTATTTTCTTCATTTTATCATCGCAATATTGGGCGGGGGTATAGTCTGCTACGGCAGCCGCTTTGAAAATGTAGTCCGCATCCGGGCTATGCGCTGCCACGGCCTGGAACATATCTTCTGCCGAAACCACCTTCACAACCTTGACAAAGGGCGGGGGGGTAAGGGCGGTGGGGCCGGTGACCAGCGTCACCGCAGCGCCCCGGAGCATGGCCATTTTGGCGATGGCATAGCCCATTTTGCCGGTGGAATGGTTGGTTAGATACCGCACCGGGTCAAGGGATTCCTGGGTGGGCCCCGCGGTTACAAGAACGTTTTTGCCGCACAAATCATGGGGCAATCCAATATGCTTCAGAATGTGCTGCACCAGCTCCTCCGGCTCCGGCAGTTTGCCCTTGCCGGTGGCACCGCAGGCCAGGCGGCCGCTGGCGGGGTCAATCACATCCCAGCCATAGCGGCGCAGGATCTGCAAATTATCCTGCGTCACCGGATTTTCATACATATTGGTATTCATCGCCGGGGCAATCAGCTTGGGACAGCGGCAGGCCAGGACCGTGGTGGTCAGCATATCATCCGCCAGGCCGTGGGCCAGCTTGGCACAGACATTGGCGGTGGCCGGGGCGATGATTACCAAATCCGTCCGCTCCGCCAGCGAAATATGTTCCACCTGATGGCTGAAGTTCCGGTCGAAGGTATCCACCATGGTTCGCCGTCCGGTGAGCTGCTCGAAGGTCAGGGGGGTAATAAATTTTGTGGCATGATCCGTCATCACCACTTCCACAGCGGCATGGAGCTTCACCAAAGCCGAGGCCAGGGCCGCCGCTTTATAGGCCGCAATACCGCCAGTGACCCCCAGAAGGATTGTTTTTCCTTTCAGCATCGTTCATTCACCTCTTTTTTTAGTACATTATAGCCGAGATTCCCCCCGAAGTAAAGGGCTGATTTTGGCTTGTGTTATTGTATCATCCGTGGTATAATTATACCAGCGCTGTATCCCAGAAGGGAACGGCAGCAGGAGGTTATTGAATATGAAACATCATTCATTCGGCACCCGCGAGATGGTGACCCTGGCGATGCTCTGCGCCATTTTGCTGATTATGTCCTTCACACCGCTGGGGTATCTCAATATCGGGCCGCTGGCCATTTCTTTGAACATGATCCCGGTGGGCATCGGAGCCATGGCTTTGGGCCCTGTTGGGGGCATGGTTTTGGGCGGTATGTTTGGCATTACCAGCTTCTTACAATGCATGGGCATTGGCGGCACCAGCGCCATGGGCGTGATTTTGTTTGAAATTAATCCGTTTTTGGCGTTTGTCCAGCGGTTTGTGCCCAGATTGTTGGCAGGATTGGTATCCGGTTATCTTTACATCGTTATCAAAAAGCTGTTGGGCAGCACCACCGCCGGATTTGTCACCGGCTTCTGTGCCGCGCTTTTGAACACGGTACTGTTTATGCTGGCACTGGTTTTACTGTTCGGCAATACGGAATATATGCAGGACCTGATCGGCGGCAAGAATGTGATCCTGTTTATCTGCGGCTTTGTGGGCATCAATGCGGTGGTCGAAATGATCGCCGCCACCGCCGCTGTTGGCGTGATCGGCAGAGTGCTGAATCAAGTCGTTCTTTCCAGGAGATGATGTTATGCTGTTAGCTATCGATATCGGCAATACCAATATTGTCATCGGTTGTATCCGGGATGACGAAATTATTTACAAGGCCCGGATTGCCACGGACCCCATCCGGACTTCGGATCAGTATGGTGTGGAAATCAAAAATATGCTGGAGGCCTTTGGGATTCAGCGGTCGGATATTTCCGACTGTATTATTTCCTCAGTTGTGCCGCCGGTGTTCAATTCCGTGCGGACCGGTGTGATTAAGGTAATCGGCAAACAGCCTATGGTGGTTGGCCCTGGCTTGAAAACAGGGCTGAATATCCATATGGATGTGCCGTCCCAGGTGGGCAGCGACCGGATCGTGATTGCAGTAGCTGCGTTGGCGGAGTACGAAGCACCGCTCATCCTCATGGATATGGGCACCGCCACCACCATCGAAGTGGTGGAGCCGGACAATCTTTACGTTGGTGGTGTGATTTTCCCCGGCGTGAAGCTCTCTCTGGATGCCCTGACCAGCCGTGCAGCCCAGCTTCCCGGCATCAGTTTGGACGAGCCGAAGCAGGTCATCGGTAAAAACACCGTGGATTGTATGCGAAGCGGCATGATGTACGGCACTGCCGCCATGATCGATGGCATCGTGGACCGCATCGAAGCGGAGCTGGGCCACAGCTCGACCTTGATTGCCACCGGCGGTATGGCCCAATTTATCACCCCGCTTTGCAAGCGGAAAATCATCCTGGAAAAGGATTTGCTGCTAAAAGGACTCAATATTATTTACAAAAAGAATAAAAGGTGAGCGGTTATGAGAGGGATTTTCTATTTCAGCGCCACAGGCAACAGCCTCTATGTTGCCCAGCGGCTGCGGAACACCCTGGGCGGTGACATTCGCTACATCCCCACCTATACCGGCGATGGTTCCGAATTTGAGGAAATTATCATTGTTTCTCCGATTTATTCCTTTGGTCTGCCTGTTCATGTGTATGATCTGATTCCGAAGTTGACCAAATCCGTTCCGGTTTGGGTTGTTTTGAACTATGGCGGAATGTCCGGCGGTGCGGATGCCTTTACTTATCGGCTGTGCAAAGAACAGGGTCTGGATATACGGGGCATTTATCTGGTAAAAATGCCTGAAAATTACACGCTGGTTTTCTCTGTACCGGAGTTTTACAAAAACGCCACATTAAAATCTGCGCCGAAGGCCATTGACAAAATTGCTGCCCAAATTGCCGCCGGTGAAGGATGCATCCCCAAACGTAAAAAAACAAAAGAAGCGCAGTACCTGCAAAATCGGCCCACTTGGCATCTGATTGTTAAGGATTTTACGGTCAGCGGGGACTGTATCCGCTGCGGAAAATGTGTTGGGATCTGTCCCACGGAAAATATCTCAATCGTCGATGGCAAGGTGCAATTCGCCGACAAATGCGTGCTTTGCCTTGGGTGCTATCACCGGTGTCCCCAAAAAGCCATCCGATATAAAGAAAAAATCAAATCCGACCGATACCTGAATCCGAATGTACGGGAAGCGGATATCGGCAAGGATTTGTAACAACATCACACCACGACCGCCCTTCGGGGCGGTTGTTTTTTGCATATCCGGCCATCCGCCGCATAGTCTAATCCAGGAGTTGATGCAAATGAGATGTGCATGGAAGGAATTGCTGTCGATTCTCCCCGCCTGGATGCGTTCAGAGGTGGACAGGCAGGGGAGGGATACCCTCCAGGAGCTGCGGCTGCGGTTAGGACTCCCCCCGGAGCTGATTTGCTCCTGCAGCAATATGCATATGGGACAGGCTGTTACCGGAAATGATTTGAACTACATTATCAATACTGCTTCACGTTATTCGCCCTGGGCGGCATCCTCAATCGGACAAGGGTATTTAACGGCGCCTGGCGGCCACCGGATAGGCATTTGCGGCGAGGCGGTGGTAGATGACCATGGTATGACCGGAATCAGACAAGTTCGTTCTCTATGCATCCGGGTGGCGAGGGATTTTCCGGGTTTGGCGGACAAGCTGCGACATCAGGATGGATCCATATTGATTCTTGGTGCGCCGGGAAACGGGAAAACGACCTTGCTTCGGGACTTGATTCGTCAGCGCAGCGAAAAAGGGAGCGTAGCGGTGGTGGACGAGCGAGGTGAGCTGTTTCCGGCGGGATTTTCCATTGGGGAACGAACGGATGTTATGACCGGCTGTCCGAAGGTCCTTGGAATCGACCGGGTGTTGCGGACCATGAGTCCTATGACCATTGCCGTAGACGAGATTACATCGGCGGAGGACTGCGAAGCTCTGCTTCGGGCTGGATGGTGTGGTGTTTCGCTGCTGGCTACGGCCCATGCCGCATCGGTTTCCGACTTGCGTTCCAGACCGGTTTATGGCCCTATTGTGAAAAGCCGTGTCTTTGACATGGTGGTGATTTTACATTCGGACAAGTCCTTCAGGGCAGAAAGGATGGAAACATGAAAATTGTTGGGGCGGTACTAATTGTAGCGGCCTGCGGTGGGATTGGCTTATCAAAAGCGGCGGCCCATCGGCGATTGGAGCAGGAGCTGCGGAATTTGATTGGTGTTTTGGAATTCATGGGCTGCGAGTTACAGTATCGGTTGACACCACTGCCGGAACTCTGCCGCACAGCGGCAGACGTGACGAGAGGAACCATTCGCCATATTATGGAGGGATTGGCCCAGGAATTGGAGCAGCAAATTGCCCCGGATGTATCCGTTTGTATGGCTGCCACCTTGCAAAAAACGCAAAAAACCTCCCCGATACTCACCGGACACCTGGAAAGATTAGGGGAATGGCTCGGACGATTTGGCCTTCAGGGACAACTGAAAAGCCTGGATGGGCTAAAAGCCCAATGCGGTGATGCCTTGAAGGATTTATCTTTCCATAGAGCGGAGCGACTCCGGAGCTATCAAACCCTTGGATTCTGCGCCGGTGCCGCACTGGCGATTCTCTTTATTTAATGCCCATGGATATCGATCTGATATTCAAAATCGCCGCCATTGGCATCATTATCTCCATTCTGAACCAGGTTCTGTCCCGCTCCGGCCGGGAGGAGCAGGCGACCATGACCACCCTTGCCGGACTTGTGGTGGTGCTGATGATGGTGGCCCAAAAAATCGCGGAGCTCTTTGATTTGGTAAAGAGCCTGTTCCATTTATGATGGAGAGCTATTGGCAAGGGGCTGCAGGTGTATTGATTGCCTGCTTGTTGGCCATCAGTCTGGGTAAACAGGGGAAGGATGCGGGCTTACTGCTGGCTCTGGCGGTCTGCTCCATGGTTGGACTGTTGGCCATGTCCTACTTAAAGCCCGTGATTGACTTTCTCCAACGGTTGGCGGATGTCAGCAATTTGCAATCCGATATGCTACAAATTTTACTCAAAGCAGTTGGAATCGGCCTTGTAGGCGAGTTTGCTACCCTGATTTGTGTGGATGCCGGCAATGGCGCTATGGGAAAGGCTGTTCAACTTTTAACCTCCGCTGCGATTCTTTGGCTGTCTTTGCCTCTGCTGACGCAGCTTCTTGAACTGTTGGAGGATGTGTTGGGATGAAGAAATTTATCATATCCCTGCTCCTTCTATATGCGGTGGCAATGCCCGCAAAGGCTGTTGAAATCACCGCTCCGGCGGCGCCGGAGGAGGCACAGGATTTGATGCCGGTGGAGCAGAGCAGCTTTGGGGAGGATTTGTGGTATGTTGTCAAATCCGCTGTCCAACGGCTCCAGCCTGAGCTTGTGGCAGGTTGTGGTGTTTGTTTGGCAGTGACCGCATCGGTGTTGCTTACATCGATGCTGGGGAGCTTTCCGGGATCATCCAAATCAACGACGGAGCTTGTGGGCTGTGTCGCCATCGCCTGCCTGGTTCTTGGAACCACCAACTCCCTGATTGGATCGGCAGCGGATACAGTTCGGCAGCTCAGCGACTACGGAAAGCTGTTGCTGCCAGTCATGACGACCGCGACAGCGGCCCAGGGGGCGGTGACCACCTCCACCGCCATTTATGTCGGCACAGCCCTGTTTGATGCCCTGCTCGGCTCCCTAATTGCATCGGTCCTGACACCGCTGATTTATATGTTCATCGCCTTATCCATCGCAAAAAGCGCATTGAATGAACCGCTGCTGAAAAAACTTCAGTCCCTGGTAAAATGGGTCACCACCTGGAGCCTGAAAATTATATTGTACATTTTTACCGGATATATCACCATTACCGGGGTCGTCAGCGGTACTGCGGATCAATCCGCTCTGAAAGCCACAAAGCTGACCATCTCCGGGATGGTTCCGGTGGTCGGCGGAATCCTATCCGATGCTTCCGAGGCAATCCTGGTGGGGGCCAGTGCCGTAAAAAACACGATTGGTGTCTATGGCCTGGTTGCGGTTTTGGCTATCGCGATTGGGCCGTTCTTAAAAATCGGTCTGCAATATCTGCTACTGAAGCTCATCGGAGCAGTTTGCGGCATTTTTGGTGGAAAGCAGACCACCGGTTTGATTGATGATATGGCCGCCGCTATGGGGCTGCTGTTGGCTATGACCGGGGCGGTTTGCTTGTTGCTGCTCATCAGCATTGTGTGTTTCATGAAGGGGGTCAGCTGATGGATAGTATCCGCTCCTATCTGATGGGCATTATCGTGGCGGCGGTGGTTAGCGGAATTGCTGTTCGCTTACTGGGGGATAAGGGGACCCAGGGGGCCATGGGTAAGCTGATTGCCGGATTGTTCCTAACCTTTACCGTAATTCAACCCATTACGGATATTCGCCTGGATGACTTTAAGGAGATCAGCAATCAATTTTCCGCAGATGCCAGCATTGCTGTCTGGGAGGGGGAAAAGATGACACGGGAATCTCTATGTCAAAGCATAAAAGCGCAATCGGAAGCATATATCTTGGACAAAGCTGAGGGGATGGGGCTGACGCTGAAGGTGGAAGTCACAGTATCCAATGATGATTTGCCTGTCCCCACGGCGGTCACGCTGTCCGGCGCAGTATCACCCTGGGCAAAATCCAAGCTGTCGGCAATCCTTACGGAGGATTTGGGAATCAAAAAGGAGGGGCAAACATGGATTTGACCAAGTTCCGGGAGAAAACTGCCGGCGCAATCAAAAAATACCGATACGCCATTCTTGTTCTGATTATCGGTATCGGACTGATGCTGATTCCCAATGGATCTAACCGGTCCAAATCAGAGCAGACAGCCCCATCGGAGTCGTTACAAGCCGACGAAACGGAAGCGCTGACCCAGATTCTTAGCCAGGTCAAGGGGGCAGGAAAAGTGAAGGTCCTGCTGACGCTGGCCTCCGGAGAACGAATCATTTATCAAACGGACGATGATGCTCAGCGGAAGGATACGGTTATCGTAACAAATTCCGACCGGGCGCAGCAGGGGCTGGTGGAAAAGGTTCTGGCACCGGAATATCGGGGAGCTGTGGTGGTTTGCCAGGGTGCGGATGATGTGTCCGTCCGTTTGGCAATCGTCGAAGCCGTGTCCTGCGCCACCGGATTGGGGACGGACAAAATTACGGTCCTGAAAATGAAATAATCATGGAGGTATTGTGATGAAAATGACGAATTGGAAGAAAAACTGTGTGGCGGCGGGGGTATTGATTACGGTTTGTGCAAGTATCTATGTGAATTGGCTGTACAGCGGGGGAGAGGCAGCGAACCTTGTGGATACGCTGGATGCCCAAAAGGTCATGTCGGACGATTTGCTGATTTTGGGTGGGGGTAGTGTTCAGGTCGGCGGTACTGAGACGGATACGGTAACGAATTATTTTGCCGCTGTCCGGCTATCCCGCCAGCAGGCCCGGGACAGCGCAGTTTCTCTTCTTCAGGAAGCCATGTCTTATGGTGATGCCACAGAAATTACCACCTCCTCGGCTCAGCTGGAGGAATTGATCCAAACATCCCTTTGTGAAGCGCAAATTGAAAGCCTGGTGGTTGCCAAGGGGTATGCCGATTGCGTCGCGTACATGAACGAAGAGGGAATCTCCATTGCGGTGGCTTCCCCGGAGGGGGGGCTGAAGGAGCAGGACGTGGCCCTGATTGCGGATATCGTTATGAGCCAGTCCGCCCATACAATGGGTGATATTCGGGTAGTGGAAGTTCCGTGAGATTCGGAATCTTTCATTGAAAAATCTGTTGTAATTTTTCTTGCGCCGTGGTATAATGAGTAAAAATGTGCCACGCCCATCGGCTTGGCAGAATTACAGGAGGTAATTTACCATGGCTGAGAATAAGCAGTATATCACCCAGGTGCAGGATAACGGCCGCGTGATGATTTCTGAGGATGTTATCGCCACCATTGCCCTTCAGTCGTTGACGGATATCGAGGGTTTCGTTGGCCTCAGCTCCAAGCCCGGTGCGGATATCGCCGAAATGCTGGGCAAGAAGAATTGGGGCAAGGGCCTGAAGGTTTCCATCGGCGAGGCCGACGAGCTGAGCATCGAGTGCAACACCCTGATTAGCTACGGTGCCAGCGTTGTCAATGTGGCCAAGGCTATTCAGGAGGCGATTATCGGTGCGCTGAACTCCATGACCGGCGTTACCGCTGTTACCGTCAATGTCAACGTTTGCGGCATTGTGCGCCAGTAAGGGGATTTTATGACCAGAGCCAATGCCAGAGAGCTGGCTGTTCACCTGATTTACGGTCGGGATTTCACCGGCGAGGAGCCGGAGCAGGTCGTTTCCGTCCGGCTGGCTAAGGAGTACTACACCAAGCTCTCCGAGGAAAATGATGTTTATACCGAGCGACCCACCCGGCCCCAGATTGCTTATCTGGATAAGGTGGTTTCCGGTGTTGCCAACCGGGCCGAGGAGCTGAATGGGGAAATTCAGAAGTATTCCATCGGCTGGGACGTAAGCCGTATTTCCCGACTGACCCGGTCCATTATGCAGCTTGCAATTTTTGAGATTTTGTACGTAGAGGATGTGCCCACCGGCGTTGCCGTTTCCGAGGCCGTCCGTCTGGCGAAGAAGTACGATGGTGATGACACCGGCGCCTTCGTCAATGGTATCCTGGGTTCCTTTGCCCGGAGCCTGAACACCGGGGCCGCAGAATGAGCGTTGTCGGGTTCGATACCAGTAATTACACCACCTCCATCGCCTGGTTCGATGGCAGCGACGGTGTAAACAATTCCAAGCTTCTGCCCGTGAAGGAAGGGGAACTTGGTCTGCGCCAATCTGACGCGGTATTTGCCCATATTAAAAGCCTGCCGGAGCTTTCCGGCAGGCTGTTTTCCCATGTTCAAACGGGGAACATCACCGCAGTAGGTGTCAGCACCCGGCCACGGGCGGTGGAGGGGAGCTATATGCCCTGCTTTATGGTGGGCTTCACTCACGCCAAGCTTTTATCCGATGCGCTGGGAGTTCCGCTTTTTGAGGTTTCTCATCAGCAGGGCCATGTGGCCGCCGCTGCTTGGAGCGCCAATCGGATGGATCTGTTGGAACAGCCCCATCTTGGCTGGCATTTGTCCGGCGGCACCACGGAGCTGCTGCTGATTGAGCCGGATGAAAAAAATGTCAAATGCTCCAAAATCGGCGGTACCACGGATATTTCTGCCGGACAGCTGATTGACCGTACCGGACAGCTGCTGAAATTGCCCTTCCCCTCTGGGAAACATCTGGATATCCTGAGCCAGGGCGCCCAGGGGAGGGAAGTGTTCAAGGTGAAATGCCCGGGGCTGGAGTTTTCCCTGTCCGGTGTCCAGAATAAGGTGCAGCAATTCCACGAAAAATCCAATGATTCCGCCGAAACTGCCGCGTATGCGCTGCGCTGTGTGGCCGGGGCCGTGTATCAGGCTACGGAGAATGCCCGAAAGGCGTATCCCGGCCTGCCGGTGATCTTCTCCGGGGGCGTGGCCTCCAATTCCATGCTGCGGCAGGTGCTGGCGCCTCTGGAGCCTGTGTTTGCCCAGCCTCAGTATTCCACGGATAATGCTATGGGCGTGGCGATTCTTGCCCATAGGCTCCAGGAGGGTTGAAAATGGAGCAAAATGTTCTGTCCGTCAACCAAATCAACGAATATATCCGAACAAAAATGGATGCGGACCCCTTGCTGACCGGTCTTGCGATTCGGGGTGAAATCAGCAATTATAAGCTGTATCCCTCCGGTCACCATTATTTTACCCTGAAGGATGAATCCGCCGCTTTGCGGTGTGTCATGTTCAAAGGAAATGCCCTGCGGCTCCGGTTTCGGCCGGAGAACGGCATGAAGGTCATTGCCATGGGCAAAATTTCCGTCTTTCCCCGGGACGGTGCTTACCAGCTTTACTGCACCGCCATGGCTATGGATGGTATCGGCGATTTGCACGCCGCCTTCGAGCAGCTCAAGGCTAAGCTGGCAGCTCAGGGACTATTCGACCCGGCCCACAAGAAGCCCATTCCGAAGTTTCCCGGCACCATCGGCATCGTCACCAGCGCAGCCGGTGCGGCGCTGCATGATATGCTTCGGATTCTGCGGAAACGATATCCGCTGTCCAAAGTCGTTCTGCTGCCCTCCCGGGTACAGGGTGCGGAGGCACCCGGGGAGATTGCTGCCGCTATCCGCTATGCCAACTACTACAAACTGGCCGACCTGCTGATTGTAGGCCGGGGCGGTGGCTCCATCGAAGATCTGTGGGCGTTTAACGATGAAGTGGTGGCTCACGCCATCTTTGAATCTCAAATTCCCGTTATCTCCGCCGTGGGTCATGAGCCGGATGTGACCATTTCCGACTATGTGGCGGATCTGCGGGCGGCGACCCCTTCCAATGCGGCGGAATTGGCGGTGCCGGATCAGGATGCCCTGCGGCAGACCCTGGATGCCATGTCTGCTTCCATGGCGGCGAGCCTGGATCGGCAGCTAAAATCAGCCCGCCGCCATTTGAATGTTTTGGCTGCCAGCCCGGCGCTGCGGAGCCCCACCGGGTATCTGGAACAGAAAAAAACGGGACTTTCTCATCTGGAAAATCGACTGATTTCTGCCGAAAACCGCATTATTGACCGGAAAAAGCAGGGCTTTATCGGCCTGACTGCCAAGCTGGATGCCATGAGCCCCCTGAAGGTTTTGACCCGGGGCTATGCCATGACCCAGAAAGAGGATGGAACGGTGATCCGCTCCGTTCATCAAATCAAACCCGGTGACCAAATGAAAATTTCTCTCAGCGACGGACAGCTTGCCGCTTCCGTTACCGAAGTAAAGGAGAATGCCACATGAATCAGGAAAACGCCACCTTTGAAGCCAATATGCAGCGGCTGGAGCAGATTGTTCGGGCCATGGAGCGGGGAGATGTGCCCCTGGAGGAGTCCCTGAAGCTGTTCCAGGAGGGCACCGAGCTGGTGCGCAATTGCGGCAAGCTCCTGGACGAGGCGGAGCTGCAGGTCAAAAAGGTCATGACCGCCGCCGATGGCAGCCCGATGCTGGAGGATATGCCCAATGAATGAACGAACCAACCAATATCGTGAATATATCGAAACTTATTTGAAGGACTGGTACGCCCGGTTCCATCACGAACCCCAGAGCAAGCTCTTTGAAAGCATGGAATACAGCCTTCTGGCAGGGGGGAAGCGACTGCGGCCGGTGTTCGCCTTTGAATTTTGCCGAATGTGCGGCGCGGACTGGAAGAAAGCCGCCCCCTTTGCTGCCGCCATTGAGATGATCCATACCTACAGCCTGATTCACGACGATTTGCCCAGCATGGACAATGATGATTACCGCCGGGGCCGTTTGACCAATCACAAGGTCTACGGCGAAGCCATGGCCATTTTGGCGGGGGATGCGCTGCTGACTGACGCATTCGCTGTGGCCTCCACCGCCGGAATTACCGATGCCATCGCTGTTTTGGCGGAGTGCGCCGGTTCTTTGGGCATGGTTGGCGGTCAGGTCCTTGATATTATGAGCGAGGAACGGGTGCTGACGGAGCAGGAGGTCATTGACATCCAAACCCGGAAAACCGGCGCTCTGATCAACGCCGCCTGTGTTACCGGCGCTATGGCCGGTGGCGCATCCGAAGCGCAAATCGCCGCCGCAGGCACCTTCGCCGGTGCGTTGGGCCTGGCCTTCCAGATTCGGGACGATATGCTGGATGTCATCGGAAACGCCCAGGAGCTGGGCAAGGCCGTTGGTGTGGATGGGAGCAAGAATACCTTCGTGCGGCTCTATGGTCTGGAAAAATGCGAAGAGCTGGTGCAGAAGTACACGGAAATCGCCATCGATGCCCTGTCAGCCTTTGCCGACACCGGCTACATGACCAAACTTGCCAAAAGTCTCACCGCCAGAACGGTATAATTTGGATTCGATTAGTTGTCATTGCGAACCAGCGCGCACGCTGGTGTGGCAATCTCCTCCATTCAGGGGATTCCCACGCCAGTGTGTGCACTGAATTGCAATGACATTTTTTATTGACCAGGAATTTTTATAAAAACTGTTGCATTTTGTGAATAAAATGTTACAATAGAAGGGTACCATACTATAGAAAGAAAGGAAATATCACATGTTCGAGAAAGTTTTCAAACTGTCCAAAAACCAGACGAACGCGAAGACCGAGATCATGGCTGGTTTTATCACCTTCATGACCATGGCCTACATCATCGCCCTGAATCCCACAATTCTTGCTGGGAACGATAGAACTACATCGCTGTGGAAAGGCGTGTTCATGGCCACCTGTATCGCCTCCGCTGTCGGTATGTTCTGCATGGCGTTTCTGGCGAACAAGCCCTTCGCACTGGCCCCCGGCATGGGTCTGAACAGCTTTTTTGCTGTGGTTGTTGGCAATATCGTTGCCATGACCGGTATGACCTATCAGGCTTCTTTCCAGGCGGCGCTGATTATCATCCTGGTTGAGGGTATCGTATTTGTGATTCTGTCCCTGTTCAATATCCGTGAGAAGATCGTCGAATCCATTCCTCTGGGCATCCGGCTGGGCATTTCTCCTGCCATTGGTATGATGCTGATGAACATCGGCCTGGGCTCCAACGCCGGTATTTATTCCGAAAACGGCGGCCCCTTCTATGTGATGCGTGATTTCTTCGGCGCACTGACTCCCAGTGTGACGCAGACTGCCATGGGCAGCGGCTACAGTGTCATGATTCTGACCGTTGCCACCATGTTCATCGGCCTGTTTGCCATCATTGTTCTGTCCAAGAAGGGCGTGAAGGGCTCTGTTCTGCTGGGTATGCTGATTGCTTCCGTCATTTACTGGGCCGGTCAGTTCATTTTCCTGGACACCAATCCCTTTGCTAGTCTGGCCACCGCTTCTTTCCTGCCTCCCTTTGCTGACATGGTGGAGACCACCCTGTTCAAGTTCAATTTCAAGGGCTTCATGGAGATTGGCTGGTTTACCGTCATCACCCTGACCATTACCTTCTGCATCATTGATATGTTCGACACCATCGGCACTCTGGTTGGCACCGCCTCCCGGGCCGGTATGGTGGATAAGAACGGCGATATGCCCCAGATGAAGGAGGCCCTGCTGGCTGACGCTGTCGGCACCATCGCCGGTGCCTGCACCGGTACCTCCACTGTTACCACCTTCGTGGAGTCCGCTGCCGGTGTTGAGGCTGGCGGCCGCACCGGTCTGACTGCGTTCACCACCGGTCTGCTGTTCCTGGCCTGTATCTTCATTGCCCCCATTGCTGCCATCATTCCTGCCGCTGCCACCTCCGCCGCTCTGATTTATGTGGGCGTGCTGATGCTGCAGGGCCTGAAGAACGTGGATTTCGGCGATATGGATCAGATGGTTCCTGTCTGCCTGATGCTGCTGGCTATGCCCGTTTCCGGCTCCATCGGCCACGGTATTGGCTTGGGCCTGATTTCCTACACCTTCATCAAAGTGTTCAGCGGCAAGGCCAAGGAGGTTTCTATCCTGACCTACATCATTTCCGCTCTGTTCCTGGTGAAGTTCTTCCTGGTTGTCTGATTTCGTTTGCGGCGGCGTGGCCCGGTTGGGTCACGCCGTTTCTTTTTCCTTGATTTTCTTATAAAAATGCGGTACAATATATGGCGTGCGTTACGCACAGCGAAAGGACGGCGATTTTTCATGAACCAAGTTTACATCCCGGAGGGCTACAAGCCGGTGCTGGACGAATACGATACCCAGCGGGCTATTGCCTACATCAAAGAGACTTTTCAGCAGGAATTTTCCTCTGCGCTGAATCTGAAGCGGGTCTCCGCGCCTCTGTTTGTTACCGCTGACTCCGGTTTGAATGATAATCTGAACGGCTATGAGCGGGCCGTTTCCTTCGATATCCCCGCGGTGGGCAACGATGCCCAGGTGGTTCACTCCCTGGCAAAATGGAAGCGGCTGGCTCTGAAGCGTTACGGCTTCGGTATCGGCAACGGCCTTTACACCGATATGAACGCCATTCGCCGGGACGAAGACCTGGACAATGTTCACTCCATTTACGTTGACCAGTGGGACTGGGAAAAGGTTATTACCCGGGAAAACCGGAATCTGGAGTACCTGAAGCTCATTGTCCGGGCCATTGTGGGTGCCATTTGCAACACCAACGACCGGCTCCATGTTCGCTACCCCCAGCTTCGCACCAATCTGAGCAGGGAAGTGGCCTTTGTCACCACCCAGGAGCTGGAATATATGTACCCCGAGCTGAACGGCCATCAGCGTGAGGATGCCTTCGTCAAGGAGAATCCCACTGCCTGCATCATGCAGATTGGCGGTAAGCTCCGCTCCGGCAAGCCCCACGACGGCCGGGCGCCGGACTATGATGACTGGAATCTGAACTGCGATATTTTCTTCTGGGATGAGGTTCTGGGCCGCTCTCTGGAGATTTCCTCCATGGGTATCCGGGTAGATGCGGAGGCTCTGGATCGCCAGCTGACCCTCTCCGGCTGCAATGACCGGCGGGAACTGCCCTTCCACAAGATGCTGCTGAACAACGAGCTACCTCTGACCATCGGTGGCGGTATCGGCCAGTCCCGGCTGAGTATGCTGATGATGGGCTGCGCCCACATTGGTGAAGTCCAGTCCAGTGTCTGGGATCATCAGACCATGGAGCAGTGCGAAAAGGCCGGTATCCGGCTGCTGTAATCATACTTTTTTGCCCCTCTCAATCGAGAGGGGCGTTTTTTAGGTATTGGGATAAGATCGATGCGATGACACAGGCCACTTTCTTTTGATATTCCGCATCGTTAAGCTTCGCGTCCTCTTCCGCATTGGTCAGGAATCCGCATTCAATCAGAATTCCCGGAGCTTCGATATTTTGCAGCAAATAGATACCTTCGGATGGCTTGCATTTCCGGTTACTTCCGGGATTCAGCGTCTCAATGAAGGCCGACTGCATTTTGGCTGCCAAGATTTTGCTTGCGTCATCTTTTGCATAAAAAACCTGAGCTCCGCTGTAGCGCCCGTCGGAAAAAGTATTCTGATGGATGCTGACCAGCAGGGCGTTTTCCGTTTCGTTCACCGTTTTTACCCGATTCTTCAAATCGGAAACCTTTTGGGCCGCAATCGAATTTCCTTCGGTATAGACCGAAGTATCTGTGGTACGAATCATTTTCGTGCCATGGCCCAGAAATCTCAGCAAATCATTCAGCCGCTGGCTGATTTGCAGATTGATATGGCTTTCCAGAACACCGGAACAGGAGGTGGCTCCGCCGTCGATTCCCCCGTGGCCCGCATCAAGGATGATGCAATGCCTGTTCTCGATGGGGGATTTTTCAATCATCACCGTCACGACTTGGCTTCCCAGTTGAACGATCAGCAAAAACACCAGCAATACAATCAAATACACGGATACCAAAGGCCGCAGCTTCATGGACAACACCCCCAAGAAAGCATATGCGCGGGCAGGGGAGAGATGAACCTTTCGCCGGAAAACGGCATAGTATGAGCCGGAACGACAGTTCCGGAAATGGAGGAATTCATTTTGGACCAAAAGAAGCACAACCAAGGAAAATTGGGGCGGATGCCGGCCATGGCGCCTCTGGCCAATGCCTATGTGCCCTTTCAATTGGAGGAGCCGCCCATGTACGAGGCCCGGAAGGGGCTTGTTCGGGGCACCATGTATCCCGGCCTGGATCTGCCCTTCAAGGGCATGGTCAACACCAAGGAGCGGAATGTGACTCCAAAAACCGAATTGCAGACCCTGGCCTTTGCCATTCAGGAGCTGGCGCTGTATCTGGACACCCACCGGAATGACCGGCAGGCCCTGGAGATGTACCGGGAATATCAGCGGATGTATCACAAATGCATGATGGAATACCAGGAAAAATGCGGCCCCATGAGCCACCAGATGCCCGCCGAGGGGAATTACAACTGGCTGGATGACCCCTGGCCCTGGGAATTTTGCGCCAATAAGGAGGCCTGAGTATGTTTGTTTATCAAAAAAAGCTGCAATATCCGGTGAAAATCGCCCGGCCCAACCCCAGGCTGGCTTCCATCATCATCTCTCAGTACGGCGGTCCTGACGGGGAGTTGGGGGCATCTCTGCGCTACCTTTCCCAGCGATATTCTATGCCTTTTGACGAATTGAAGGGATTATTGACGGATATTGGCACCGAGGAACTGGGGCACCTTGAAATGATTGGAGCCATCGTTCACCAGCTGACCCGGAATATGAAGGATGAACAATACCGGGATCCTGCCTTTGCACCTTATTTTGTGGATCACACCGCAGGCGTTTATCCCACCGCTGCTTCCGGATTTCCCTGGAGCGCCGCCAGTATGCAGGTCAAGGGGGACCCCATTGCGGATCTGGCAGAGGATTTGGGGGCGGAACAAAAAGCCCGTGTAACCTACGACAACATCCTACGCCTGTCCGATGATCCGGATGTGAACGATGTGATCAAATTCCTCCGGGAACGGGAAATTGTCCACTTCCAGCGGTTCGGCGAGGCGATGCAGCTGCTGCGGGAGAAGCTGGATCAGAAGAACGTGTACTTTATGAACCCGGCGATTGATATGTGATGACAAATCCAACTTGACCATCTCCGATCCCGTTGCTATAATGTAGAAAACACAGGAAAGCGGGTATGAACATGGCCAAGGCGAAAACGATTTTCTACTGCACCTCCTGCGGTAACGAGTCCCCCAAATGGGTGGGCCGCTGCCCGGGCTGTGGTGCCTGGAATACGCTGGAGGAGCATATCGAAAAGCCCAACGCCGTGACCAAGGCAAAGGCCGCCCCGGTGGGCATCAGCCGAAAGCCTCAGCGACTGACAGAGGTGGATACCGACAGCGAAATTCGCTTCTATACCGGCATGGGGGAGCTGGACCGGGTGCTGGGTGGCGGTGCGGTGGCAGGGTCGTTGGTACTGGTGGGCGGTGCCCCGGGTATTGGCAAATCCACTCTGCTGCTGCAGATTTGCAATAGCCTTTGTCAGGGCCGGACGGTGCTGTATGTCTCCGGCGAAGAAAGTGAACGGCAGCTGAAGCTCCGGGCGGTACGGCTGGGCGTATCCCCGGAGGCACTGTATATTTTGTCCGAAACCCGTCTTTCGGATATTCTGGAGGCCGTGGCGGAGATCAAGCCGGATATTTTGATCGTGGACTCCATCCAGACGCTCTATAATGAAGAAAATGATTCTTCCCCCGGCAGCGTTTCTCAGGTGAAGGACTGCACCATGTCTATGATGCACCTGTCGAAATCTCAGGGAATCACGGTTTTTGTGGTGGGTCACATCAATAAGGACGGCAATATTGCAGGCCCTAAAGTGCTGGAGCATATGGTGGACTGCGTGCTGTATTTCGAGGGTGACCAAAATTCCAGCTACCGTCTTCTCCGGGCGGCCAAAAACCGTTTTGGTTCCACCAATGAGATTGGCGTTTTTGAAATGATGGACAGGGGACTGGTAGAGGTCCCGAATCCTTCCCAAATGCTTTTGGCAGGACGTCCGGAGGGTGCCCCCGGCACCTGCGTCGCCTGCGTTATGGAGGGAACCCGGCCTGTTTTGGCAGAAGTCCAGGCACTGGTCACAAAAACCACCTTCAATGTGCCCAGAAGAGCCGCTGACGGCTTCGATTTTAACCGGGCGGTGTTGCTGATGGCCGTGGCAGAAAAGCGCGCAGGGATGAAATTAAACGTTTTTGATGCCTATATCAACGTCATCGGCGGCCTCCGGCTGGACGAGCCCGGTGCCGATTTGCCGGTGGCCCTGGCGGTGGCATCCTCTTATCGGGATCAGCCCATTGCGGACGATTTGGTTGCAATAGGGGAGGTGGGCCTGACAGGAGAGATCCGCAGCGTGTCCCATATGAACCAACGGCTTGGAGAAGTTTCCAGATTAGGGTTCAGAAAGTGTATTATCCCTAAAAACTGTGCAGAAAAGTTGGAAATTCCCGAAGGCCTGACAGTCTATCGTGTCAGAAACCTCCGGGAAGCAATCGAGGTCGCTCTTTAATCGTCCTCGGTAAAATCCAGCTTGGACAGGGGATTAGCCTCTGCGGCAATTTTTAGTTCTGTGTTCTCAATATGGGTGTAAATTTGGGTGGTATTCAGGTTTTCGTGGCCTAAAACTTCCTGAACGGTCTTAACATCTACGCCGCCGGAAAGCATCATGGTGGCGGCGGTGTGGCGTAGTTTGTGGGCTGAAAATTGGGTTGCGTCCAATCCGGCTTGGAGTAATGCTTTTTTTACCAATCGATGGACCGCTTCGACACTAATGCGGTTTCCGTTGCGGGAGCCAAACAACGCCCGGTTGTCAGACAGAACTTTTTTGTTGCGTTCGACCAGGTAGGCATCGATGGCTTTGCGGCAGGGGGAGCCAAAATAGACAAACCGCTCCTTGTTGCCTTTACCGATGACCCGAATCCGGTCCTCGTAAACGTCCGTCATATTCAGGCCAACCAGCTCGCTGCGACGGATACCGCAGTTCAAAAACAGCATCAAAATTGCATAATCCCGTTTTGCATTTTGTCCATCCACAGCCTTCAAAAGTGCTGCTGATTGCTCCATATTCAGGTATTTTGGCAAGCTTTTGCGGATTTTCGGATACTCCAGCTCGGCAACGGGATTTTCGCTGAGCTGCTTGGTACGAACCGTCAAATACTTAAAAAAGGATTTGATGGCTGATAATTTCCGGGCTCTGGCCGAGGCGCTGATGCCGTACTCAGGATACGCTGCATCAGGATCAGCGGTTCGGTCGCTGCTGAGATAAGAGAGGAAATCAAACACGTCGGAGGTTGTGATTTCCGCAATGAAGTGAATGTCGATGTCCTTGATTGGAATATCCTCAAGCCGCGTCTTGATCGGCATATCATTGCGCATGAGCTTCATAAACCGAAGGAACATCCGTAGATCCAAATGATACTCGGATATGGTCAATTCTGATTGACCCTTGATTGTTTCATGATAAGTCAAAAAATCCCGCAAAATCTGCGGACAGTCCTGAAAACGCAGCATAAGAACCTCCAAACCCAATTTCACCCCAACCGGGGCCTTGTAGGACAATTTTATAGTATTGAACCGCATCTAACGCAACAAAATTTTTATTTTGTTGCGTTCGCCTGGCCCAAATTAAAACAGGCCAATGTGTGGCCCAGGCGAACCCCTGCGCTGACTGCTCCGGCCCTGCCCCTTCGGGGCGCGCCTCCGCAATCGTGCTCGGTCTCAACAAAATTATTGTTTTGTTTCGTTGGGCTCCTCAAAATCCCCCCCTCGCCACAATATTACACCATGCGGGGGCTTTTGTCAAGCCTTGCGTTTTCCCGCCGCCGCTCGGCGGCGGCGGCCTTTTGCGGTCAGCCGTTGGTCAGCCATGGCATATATCAGCGTCACCTCCACACCGCCATGATTGAGCGCGCGCCGCACCCGGTCAATATCGCCGTACTTCCGCAGCAGCTCCACGGCGTAAACCTTCCGCGCGCTGTGCGGCGCGATGTTGGATGTTAACCGGCACGCCTCGGCGGCCCGTTTAACATCCTTCCACACGGCTTGCCTGGTGCGGTGTTTCCGGGGGTCTGCCCCCGGAAACACCCAATGAACCCCCGCCGCCGCCCGGAGGTCGGACAGCAGGGGCTCCGGTAAGCCCACCTGTCGGCGTTTCCCGGTCTTTTGCTCTGTAAGCCAGAAATTCGGCTTGAGCTGTTCCGGCTTGAGTGCCAGCGCGTCAGATATCCGTAGCCCGGTATGTAGCAACACCCTCATCACAAGCCTGTTTTCATACGTCAAGAGGCCGAGCACAAGCTCGGCCTCTCTCTCTAGCAGGTAATCAGTCCGCATGGCACAGATACGCCACGCGGGCCACGAACTCGGTCACGGTGGGCTTGCCTTTGTCCGGGTCGATTGCATTGCCAAACAAGGCCATTACATCATCGCACCAGCCGGAGCGGGTAAAAGCCTTTTCGATGGCGTGCCGCATGGAACGCTCCACCCGGCTTGCCGTGGAGCTCACTTCCCGCGCCAAGGCCGGATAAAGCTCCTTCGTAACCATCATGCCGGGCCGCCACAGCTCCACAGCACGCCGCAGCAGCGGCGTTCCTTTCAGGTTTTCGGAGGCCCCCACAGTAATCATAATGTTGTCCAATTTTTCAGCAAAAGTCAATCAAAAATCCTCCATTTTGGTATGAATTACATAAATTTTCCGGCCTGGGATATCAAATTCTATCCCCTGCCCTTCTGCCTGGATTTCGCTGTACGCGAAATCCACATACTCCTTCGCGGGCTCTTTCAGAGCCCCGCCGGAATAGTACCAGCGGCCCAAGGGCCGCTCCCCATCCTGCTTGCCGATGTACTTGCACACATAGGCCACGGCGGCGGTATAATCGCCGTAAAGCTCCTGTGCCGTGGAAAAGCCGAGTGACCATTGGGGCAGATTGTAGGCCGTTCGGCCTCCAATCAAATGCCCGCTATCCACCAGTTCAAGCCCCGCCCCGGCGAAAAAGCCATGAAAGTGGAACGCGCTGTCTTGGTGCCGTTCCGGCACCAAGACATAGCGCAGCCCCTTCCGGCGTACCATATTATCGGCCCATTGGCCCAAGGCCCGGACAATGGCTTTTCCGTCATAGCGGTCGATTTTCTCCGGGGAGAGTGTCAGCGTCACAAAATGGGTAAAATCATTCGCCAGGGCAAGCCGCCGCACCTTGGCCCGAGCCCGCCGCATACTACGCAGCGCGTCATCGCCTTCGGATTTTTTCCCGGCCTCCCGCTTCGCGGGGGCCATGCCTGGGCGGCTGTAATTCTCATGTTCTTCCCATCCTCCCAGCCCAAAAATGGGCTGGTCGCTGGCGATGATATCCATCGCCCCGCAGGGATACTGATACACAATGCCATTGTGTCTCAGCTCATCATGTGTCCGATTTATTGGACATTTTTTTCCATGCCTCCGGGAGCCATGACGGAATAATGTCCTAGTATCAAGTATAGGGGGCCGCGCCCCAAAGGGCCCTCCGGGCCCGGCCCGTCAGCTGCGGCCTCCGCCAATGCTCGCTCCGCTCGCAAGGCCCCGGCCCGATGGGCCGGAGGCCTACCGCTCCGCTCTCTCCGGGCCTGGCTTCGCGGCCCTCCGTTCGCTCCGCTTGCGGGGCCTCACCGGCCCCGCACCCCGGGCTCACCGCTCCGGCCTACGGCCTCCGCGAATCGGGC
>JAFTHT010000054.1 GCA_017457285.1 Oscillospiraceae bacterium
CACGGCGCAAGCCGTGACTGGGGGAGCATGCGTTAGAATGTTATGATTTTGTGTACGTTTTCGGCGAATTCGTAACATCTTACGGACTCCCCCCGACCTTCGCTTCGCTCGGCCACCCCCCTCATAAATGAGGGGGGCAAGAGTCCTATCGTAAGTAATCATTTACCCCCAACATCCCAATAAAAATGAGGGAAATACCATGATTTTTCTGTTTATAGCAGCAATTTTAGCGTCGATTATTTTGGCAATCAGCTATTATTGCTACCGCACCGCCTTTTGGTCCGGCCCCCGGAAAGGCCCGGACCCGGACCGCATCGACGTCCCCACGGGGGATATTTACGATGTTTATCACGACGACATGGTCCGCTGGGGCTTTCAGGTTCGGGACCTGCCCCATGAGGATGTGGAAATCCAGTCCTTCGACGGCCTGACCCTCCGGGGCAAATACTTTGAGTACGCCCCCGGGGCCCCGGTGGAGATTCTGCTCCACGGCTACCGGGGCAATGCCGAGCGGGATATGTCCGGCGGCGTCCTGCGCTGCCGGAAGCTGGGCCGCAGCGCTCTACTGGTGGATCACCGGGCCCATGGCCAGAGCGATGGCAAAGTAATAACATTCGGCGTACATGAACACAAAGATTGTCTGCAATGGGTGGACTTTCTCATCAAAAAGCTGGGCCCAGAGGTGAAAATCATCCTGACGGGCATCTCCATGGGGGCCTCCACCGCCATGATCTGCGCCGGGACGGACCTGCCGAAGAACGTGGTGGGGGTGCTGGCGGACTGCGGCTTCAGCTCCCCCCGGGCAATCATGCAGAAGGTCATCAAGGACATGGGCCTGCCGCCGAAGCTGAGCTACCCCTTCGTAAAGCTGGGGGCCCGGCTGTACGGCCATTTCAATTTGGAGGAGGTTTCCGCCATTGAAGCGGTGAAACGGGCAAAAATTCCGATTATTTTCTACCACGGCGAGAGCGACGATTATGTCCCCTGCCACATGAGCCGGGACTGCTATGAGGCCTGCGCTTCCAAAAAGGCTCTGGTCACCATCCCCGGCGCTGGCCACGGCCTGTGCTACCCCACCGACCCGACCCTGTATTTGGGTACATTGCAGGAATTTTCAAAAAATTGGCTGCTGTAAAGGATGCTATATGGTACCGCCCCTTGCCCCCCTCGTTTACGAGGGGGGCAAGGGGTATTAAAAAACGCAGGGGCGATTCACGAATCGCCCCTGCGAATCGGAACGGATTGCCACGGCGCAATGACAGGGGGAAGGCATGATGATTTACGCGCAAAACGTTCGGTCGCCGGATGCTTGAGTTCCTTTTGCAACAATGACACATCCCCCACCCCGGATAATCCAGGGCGGGGGATGCTTGTTATAGGTATTGGATGGGGAAATCGTAGAGGATGCTGTAGGATTCATGGTGGTACATCAGCAGACTGGTGCCGCTGATGCCTTGGAACAGGGGCAGGCCGTCCAGCAAATCCGCCCGAATCAGGCGGCCATCCTCCGCCAGGCGGAGCCGGAATACAGACTGGTGGATGTAGGTCAGTGCGCCGGTATTTTCGTCCAGCACCATGGGAACCAGCTCCAGGTAGTAGGCATCCTCGCCGAAGCTCTCGTCGGCCTCCCGCCAGGTGCCCTCCATTTTTTCAATCAGCTCGCTGCGGTAATAGCCCATGGTGTAGACCGCGGTGCCGTCCTGGTTTAGCTGCAGCGAGTAGCTCAGCATGGTTTCATCCTGGAAGCACACAGTGGCGGTCCATTTCCCGAGGGGAACATCATGAACATATTGGGGCTCGTACAAATAATAAATATGGGTCGTGGTGGATTCCCCGGAGATTGGATAGGTGAAGTACAAGATTCGCCCGTCCGAGGAAAAGGACGCCTGGGCTACCTGCACCAGCTCCGGGGCAAGGTTGTGGTCGATTTGCTTGTACAGGTTGGTTTTTCCGAAAATGCTCTCCACGATCAACTGTTCTCCATCCAGATATGCGATTAAATCGCCGTTGGTGCAAAGCACCTGGAGGAAGGTGGAGGAAATCCGGTCCGTTTCCAGGTCCAGATAGTGGTGGGCAATGACGCCGGTGCCGTAACCGATTTTGATTTCCAGAATCGTATCGGTGATCATAGAGATTCCGGGGTAACGGGAGCCGGTATCCCGTTCTTCGATGATATTCCCCTCCCTGTCGAAGAGCCGGTAGTGATAGGAGAAGGGAACCAGACTGAAGATTTCATAGCGCTCGCCCCTTTGGAGGAGGTAGCCCGCCGCCCCGGTGTTATTCCAGCTGTCACCCCATTGGAAGGGATGGGCCTGGAGGAGCTGCTCGAACCGCTCCGCAGAAATGGCGCACTCCCGCCCGTTCTGGATTTCGTAGTGGTAGGTACCCGGGCTGTCCACGCCAAAGGCCCCATCGGTGGTAAATTGCCCATCGGAGCCCAGGGTCTGGATGTGGTAGTCGTATTGACCGGCGGCGCTATAGAACAGGGTGTACAGCTGCCCCTGGTCGGTCATGACGGCCCTGTAGCCGGTATGGAATGCGTCCAGCAGACGGGGCTGTCCCTGGCAGGTGGTGAACAGGGCCAGCAGAATGCCGTCCCGCCGGAGCAGAAGCAGCTCCGGCTCCCCGTCACCATTGATATCCCTGGTGCGGTGGAGGAAGGATTGGGCGGTGGGGTTTTGCAGATTGGCGGTCAGGTCTGCCACCATGGCGTTCCAGGTCCTTTCCAGACTTGCGTTGCCGCCGGTGGCATCGGTGAAAATCCGGAGGGTATCCTGGGTGGGGGATTCGCCGCTCAGCCGGGCAGCAACCAGGGCATGATAGCCCGTCAGAATGGAGGCATAAGGAGAATCCGCTGGCAGTTCAGGCGCAGTGGCTTCGGTGGTGGAATTTGTGGGAGCCTGGGTGGGCTCGGTGGTGGAATTTGTGGGAGCCTGGGTGGGCTCGGTGGTGGGCTTGCTGCCGGCGAAGGCGCAGCCGGTGGCCAGGGCGGCAATCAGGATCAGAGAAATTGCCGCGAACCAGAGATTTTTCGGTCGTTTCACAATAAACTCAATCCTTTCTTTCAGTTGTTTCTTGGTTTCGCTCATGGCGGTGGCGGTTTGGAGGATTTTGCCGGGGGTGCTGCGGCGGATGACGATATTCAGCAAGGTTCTTCCGTAGGGGATTCGCTCATGCTCGCCCAATTTCAGCAGGGCGGCCTCGTCGCAGGCCAGCTCCTGGTCCCGCTTGGACAGGATTGCCGCCAGCCATACCAGCGGATTGAACCAGTAAACGCACAGGCAGAGGCACCGAATCAGGGACCAGATGTGGTCGCCGTGGCGCAGATGGGTGAGCTCGTGGGTCAGCACATGGCGGCGGGTGTCCGAATCCTCGATGCTGGCGGGGGTCAGACACACCGTGGGCCGGAACAGGCCAACAAGACAGGGCGTATCCAAATGGGGACACAGGAGCAGCCGAATCGCCCCTACAAGAGGAACCCCGGTGTCATTCCAATGACAATCGGATAAAAGAACGCTATCCCTCCGGATTTTCCGCGAAAACAGAAGATTCGCGGTGAAAAACCATACTGCCATGGCGACCATCCCGAAAATCCAGATGAATGTGAGAATCTGGGACAGGGAGGGGGCGGTGACTTGCTCCTGCGCCTCCTGCCGGAGCTGGGTCTGGACCTGGGCCGGTATTGTGGGGGCCGGGGTGGTCACTTCCGGCACCACGGGAGTCTGGGGGATGGTGGGGCTTTCCGGCGCGGTGGGGGCTTCCGGCACCATGGGGGGCCGGGCCAGGTAGTCCTCCAGGAGCCGGTCGTAGACCTCTTCCCGGCTGGGCCCGGCGATGGGCCGCTGAACCGCCTGCTGCACCTGATTTGTGGCGGACTGGGTGACGGTGGTGACGCTGTATTTGCTATGGCCGAACTGCACCGGAATCAGCAGCCGCAGGGCCACCAGCAGCCACAGCCCATAAATCAGCCGCTGGCTCACCCGCTTGCGAAGCACCAGCCGGGCCAGGGCCATCGCCACAATCAGCACCGAGGATGTAATGAGGATTTGCGTCATTTTCCTTCCGCCTCCTGTAAAATGGCGTAGAGCTCAGCGATGTCCTCCTTGGTCAGGTCGTTGCGCTGGGCCATGGCGCTGACCAGCAGCCCAACGCTGCCGTGGTAGGCCCGGCGGAGGAGGGAATCCGTCTCCTTGGCGGCCACCTCTTCCCGGCTGACCCCGGGGGCAAAAATCTTGGCGCGTCCGTCGGTGGTGTACACAATCAAGCCTTTATCGCACATTCGGCGGACCATGGTGGTGATGGTGCTTTTGGACCAGTCCATTTTCTCGGACAACTCCCCCACCAGCGCCATCAGCGTCTTGGGGGATTCCCACAGGGCCTCCATAACGGGCC
The DNA here is from genome assembly GCA_017457285.1 of Oscillospiraceae bacterium. Classification (GTDB taxonomy): domain Bacteria; phylum Bacillota; class Clostridia; order Oscillospirales; family Oscillospiraceae; genus Faecousia. The sequence goes on from JAFTHT010000054.1 coordinate 4,393, forward strand.
ACTCCGCCTGGGTTACTGTCTGCTGCTTTTCCATAGAAATACCTCCTTGGTCTACCTTTGTAAACCAAGTATAGCATATAGGACTACGTTTGTCAACCGCAATGAGAGAAATAGATGGGAAGACAAGGGATTGTTTACGGTAGCCCCCTCCCCTACAGAGTGCGAATCATTTACAGCCTTATGCGAAAAATTTTCTTGACAAAACAAAAACCATCTGATATAGTGTACCATGTCTGCGAATGCGGACATATCCTTGCTCACGGCGCGACCGTGGGCCTAAAAGTCCAAAAGGAGGTGCAAACAACATGGCTAAGATCACCGGTAAGTACGAGGTGCTCTACATCATCGACCCCGCTCAGGGCGAGGAGGGCATCGCCGCACTTGTGGAAAAGTTCAAGGCAATGGTGGAGGCGGAGGGTACTCTGCTGAACATCGATGAGTGGGGCAAGCGTCGGCTGGCCTACCCCATCAATGATCTGCCCGAGGGTTACTATGTTCTGATGAACATGGAGACCAATCCCGCGTTCCCCGCTGAGATGGAGCGTGTGATGAAGATCACCGAAGGCGTCATGCGCTGCCTGACCACCGCTGTGGAGGAGTAAAAAATGCTCAACCACATCACCATCATGGGTCGCCTGACCCGTGACCCCGAACTGCGCCGTACCGGCAGCGGCATCGCGGTCGCCAGCTTCACTGTGGCTGTGGACCGTGATTTCGGCAAGAACGAGAACGGCGAGAAAGAGACCGATTTCATCGATTGCGTGGCCTGGCGTCAGACCGGAGAGTTTGTCTCCAAGTATTTCGCCAAGGGTTCCATGATCGTGGTCTCCGGCCGGCTGCAGATCCGCAGCTGGACCGACAAGGATGGCAATAAGCGTCGCACCGCCGAGGTTGTGGCAGACAACTGCTACTTCGGCGAGAGCAAGCGCAGCAACGACGGCGGTTCCTACAATGCTGCCCCCAGCTACGGCGGTAATGCCTATGGTGGCAACAATTATGGCGGCAACAGCTACGGCGGCAACGCCTATGCCCAGCCCGCTCCCGCAGCCCCCAGCTACGGTGGCTACTCCGTCCCCGCTGCCGCGCCCACATCCGATTTCGCGATGCTGGACGACGACGACGCACAGCTTCCTTTCTAATTGAACTTTTCTACATTCTTACAAGGAGGAGAAAACCATGGCTAACGAACAGCGTGTTCGCCCCCGCAAGCGCAAGAAGGTTTGCGCGTTCTGCGTGGATAAGGTGACCAGCATCGATTACAAGGATACCGCCAAGCTGCGGCGCTACCTGTCCGAGCGCGGCAAGATTCTGCCCCGCCGTACCACCGGTACCTGCGCTGCCCATCAGCGTGACCTGACCACCGCCATCAAGCGTGCCCGTCAGATCGCCCTGCTGCCCTACGTGGCTGACTGATTTGTAAACCCCCGGAACATCAAGTTCCGGGGGTTTTTGTATGGAGTTGGTAAAAATATGTCATTGCGAGGAGGCCGTAGGCCGACGTGGCAATCCGTTCTTAAAAAGATTCCGAAATCAACGAGTTTATTGGATAAATCACAACTTTGAGAAAACGGATTCCCACGGTCGCTTCGCTCCCTCGGAATGACAGACTACTTTTTTGACACGCTGAGGTTTAGCAAAATCAAACGGGGCGGGCGCTTTCTTTCCATTGAATCTGGGCGGGAATCACCTCGTGGATGGG
>JAFTHT010000055.1 GCA_017457285.1 Oscillospiraceae bacterium
ATCCTGAGCGAGCGTCAGCGAGTCGAAGGATCTACGCACTACATTACCCTGAAACATATCGATCGTGCGTAGATCCTTCGACTCCGCTTCGCTTCGCTCAGGATGACATACATCTTACATTTACTCCGCTAAACAATCATTCACCGATAATAAATTCTTTTCAATAATCATCAACGCCCCTCCGGTTGGAGGGGCATTGGATTGTTTATAGGGTTATTGTTCCGCAATAGCGGTGGTTTTTTAGCGCCGGCCCGTCGGTTTGCTGGAATCGAAAGCTGTTCGGATTCGCCGCATACAACTGGGCCAGGGCGATGCCGATGTCGATTTGGTTCATTTTGCCCAGCATCTTGTGCCGCAGCAGACCGGCTTCGTTTTGATAAACGTGGATTTTATCACCCTCGTGGGTAAAGTACCAGGGTTGGCTGTTGGTGCTGGAGGGGGCCAGCCGGGCGGGCTCCAGCCGCCGGTCGGGGATGTCCGCAATCTCTTGCGGAGATTTTCGTTGAAACTGGCTGATATCGCCCCGCAGGGGTTCGTTGGTGTGTCCGAAGGCCATGAGGATCACAAATTCCATGCCCTCGACATCCACACCCACATCCCGCAGTTTGCCAAGACCCAGCCAGCAGGAGCCGAGGCCCATGCTTTGCAGAAACAGATCCACCTGTTGGAAGATAAATCCCACATTTTCCAGAAATCCTGGCTTATTTTCGCTGAAAATCGCCAAAAGCTGGGGCGTTTTCCAGGGCAGATAAAACCGCACCTGTTCCTTCTGCACGATTTTTGCCTGGACCTGAATTTCGGGGAAAAGGGGCGTGGCGTTGGCGCAGAAGGATTGAATCGTTTCCAAATCAGAGCCTGAAACAGCTTCGCCGGTGTATTTTCGCACGGACCGGCGCCGGGGAATCATATCAGCCAGCGGCGTCATCATGCTTCGTCGGAGTTGGAGGGCAGCAGCTTATACAGCAGCTTGTAAAGGGTCAGAGATTCCTCGGGGGTCAGGTTGACGCACTTAGCCATTTCGGTGGGAATATTCAGGGCCGCCTCCCGGAGCTTTTCGCCTTTTTCGGTGAGGGTGACAATCAGGTTCCGCTCGTCCTCGGTAGAGCGCTTCCGGGTCAGCAGGCCCTTGGCCTCCAGCTTTTTCAGAAGGGGAGTCAGTGTGCCGGAGTCCAGATACAGGGCAATGCCCAGCTCCTTGACGGTAACGGCCTTCTTTTCCCACAGGACCATCATGGAAATATACTGGGTGTAAGTCAAATCCAGCTTATCCAAATGGGGCTTGTACAGCCGAATGGTCTCCCGGGAGCAGGCGTACAGCGGAAAGCACAGCTGATTTTCCAGCTTCAAAGCAACGTATTTCTGGTTGTCCATAATGCAGTACCTCACGGATTTGTCAATTGATTTGTTACGGAATTGTAAACATCTAAATGGATTCTATCATATATGACAAAACATTTCAATAGTTTTTGTAAAAAATCGCAAAAAATTTTATTTTAATGTAAGAAATATAAGGGGATAAATTTGTGAAAAAAGACCGGCGGAGAACCGCCGGCCTGTGTCAAAAAATCAAAGCAGATTGATAACAGCGTCGGCGTACTCCTGGCAGGTGGCGCAGGAGCCGTCGGATTTGACGGTCAGGGGGCAGGCGGCCATGGCCTTTTCCAGAGCCTCGGCCTTGTCGGCCCGGCAGATGTGACGCAGCAGCAGGGCAGCGGCCTTCAGGATGGAATCGGGGTTGGCATAATGGCCCATGCCCCGCTCGATCATCCGGGGGGCGGAGCCGTGGATGGCCTCGAACATGGCGTACTTGTCGCCAATGTTGGCGGAGCCGGCGGTGCCAACGCCGCCCTGAATCTGAGCAGCCTCGTCGGTGATGATATCGCCGTAGAGGTTGGGCAGCAGAATGACCTGGAACTTCTCCCGCAGACCCTCTTTGATCAGGTTAGCGGTCATGATGTCGATGTAGTAATCTTCCACCGTGATGCCGGGGTAGTCCGCAGCCACCTCGTGGGCGATGGCGGTGAACTTGCCATCGGTCTTTTTCATAATGTTGGCCTTGGTGACGATGGACACATGGGTCTTGCCGTTGTTCTTGGCATACTCAAAGGCAGCCCGGGCAATCCGGCGGGTGCCGAGATCGGTGGTTACCTTGAAGTCCACCGCCATACCGGGCAGCTCCACGCCCTTGGAGCCCAGGACGTACTCGCCCTCGGTATTCTCCCGGTAGAACATCCAGTCGATGCCCTGCTCGGGGATGGACACGGGGCGGCAGTTGGCGTACAGGTCCAGCTCCCGGCGCATGGCCACGTTGGCGCTTTCCAGGGTGCCGCCGTGGGGGGTGGTGGTGGGGCCCTTCAGAATCACGTCACAGGACTTGATTTCCGCCAGCACATCATCGGGGATGGCTTTGCCCTGGGCCACCCGGTTTTCGATGGTCAGACCCTGGATTTCCTTGATAATAATGGAGCCTGCGGCCACCTCGTCGGCCAGCAGCTTCTTCAGAACTCTGGCGGCGTGCTGGGTGATGATGGGGCCGATGCCGTCGCCGTCCACCACGCCGATGGTCACGACCTTCTTGGTGGTGAAGTCGGTTTTGGTGGTATCCATATTCGCAATGCGGTTCTGCTGCTCCTCCAGCAGCTTCTTAAAGGCCTCGCAGGCCTGCTCGATATTCATTATTGGCCACCCTCCTTGGTGTAGTTCAGCAGGCCGCCGGCCAGCAGAATGGCTCTCTGCCGTTCGGTCAGGCTGCAAAGTACGTTGAATTTGTTGCCGGTAGTCCGGTCGGTCACGGTGAGCTTACCCTGGGCCATGCCGGAAACGATGCCCTCGATGCGAAGCTCCGCATCCTGGCTCAGCTTGTCGTAATCCTCGGGATTCTCGAAAACCATGGGCAAAATGCCGGAGTTGATCAGGTTTGCCACATGAATCCGGGCGAAGCTCTTGGCGATAACGCCCCGGATGCCCAGGTACATGGGTACCAGCGCGGCATGCTCACGGGAAGAGCCCTGGCCGTAGTTGCTGCCGCCGACGATGATGCCATCGCCCGCCGCCTTGGCCCGCTCGGGGAAGCTGGGGTCGCAGACCTCGAAGCAGAATTTGCTCAGGTGGGGAATGTTGGAGCGGTAGGGCAGGATTTTGGCACCGGCGGGCATGATGTGGTCGGTGGTGATATTGTCGCCAACCTTCAGCACCAGCTTGGCATCCAGAGAATCGGAGAAAGCCTTGCTCTTGGGGAATTCCTTGATGTTGGGGCCCCGGAGAACCTCGGCCTTGTCAGCTTCCTCGGCAGGCACGGGAGCCAGCACGGAGGAGTCGTCGATTTTGAAGGTTTCAGGCAGCTGGATGTTCAGCTCGCCAACGGTGGTGGTGGGGTCGGTGATATAGCCGGTGAGGGCGGAGGCAACAGCGGTCTCCGGAGAAACCAGGTAGACCTGGCCGTCCTTGGTGCCGCTGCGGCCCAGGAAGTTCCGGTTGAAGGTACGCAGGCTCACGCCGGCGGAGCTGGGGGAGAAGCCCATGCCGATGCAGGGGCCGCAGGCGCATTCCAGCACCCGGGCGCCGCTGGCCAGAATGTCAGCCAGCGCACCGCAGTCCGCCAGCATGGAAAGGACCTGCCGGGAACCGGGGCTGATGGACAGAGAAACGCTGGGGGCGATGGTCTTGCCCTTGAGCATGGCGGCGACCTTCAGCATATCGCTCAGAGAGGAGTTGGTGCAGGAGCCGATGCAGACCTGATCCACCTTCACGGCGGAGAGGGTATTGACCTGCACCACATTGTCGGGGCTGTGGGGGCAGGCAATCATGGGCTCCAGGGTGGAAAGGTCGATGTCGATGATCCGGTCGTAAACGGCATCCGCATCGCTGGACAGGGGGGTATAGTCCTGCTCACGGCCCTGGGCCTTCAGGAATGCCCGGGTCACCTCGTCAGAGGGGAAGATGGAGGTGGTGGCACCCAGCTCGGTGCCCATGTTGGTGATGGTGGCCCGTTCGGGAACGGACAGGGTTGCGATACCCTCGCCGCCCCACTCCACGATGGCGCCCACGCCGCCCTTGACGGACAGAATCCGCAGCAGCTCCAGAGAAACGTCCTTGGCGGTGACGTAGGAGCGCAGAGCGCCTGTCAGGTTCACTTTGAACATCTTGGGCATGGTGATGTAGTAGGCGCCGCCGCCCATGGCCACGGCCACATCCATGCCGCCGGCACCGAAGGCCAGCATACCGATGCCGCCGCCGGTGGGGGTGTGGGAGTCGGAGCCGATCAGAGTCTTGCCGGGCTTGCCGAACCGCTCCAGATGCACCTGATGGCAGATGCCGTTGCCGGGGCGGGAGAAGTAGACGCCGTGCTTGGCGGCGACGGTCTGTAAGTACCGGTGGTCGTCGGCGTTTTCGAAGCCGCACTGGAGGGTGTTGTGGTCAACGTAGGCGATAGAAAGCTCCGTCTTGACCCGGGGGATTCCCATGGTCTCAAATTCCAGATAGGCCATGGTGCCGGTGGCATCCTGGGTCAGGGTCTGGTCGATGCGAAGGGCAACCTCGCTGCCGACTGTCATGTCCCCGGAAATCAGATGGGCTTTGATGATTTTTTGTGCAATGGTCATTCCCATATCAGTATTCCTCTTTAATCATGTGTTTTCTTGCGTTGATGATGTGCTGCTTCATCAGCTTTTTGGCAAGGTCTGCGTCACCGGCGGTGACGGCCTTGAAAATTTCGTAATGCTCCTTGGTGGTCTGGGTGGTGCGATTCCAGTCGTCCATGGCGATCCGGCGATAGCGGCGGGTCTTCCGGTGGAGGGGAATCAGGGTGTCGGAGATGACGGTGCGGCCACTGAGCCGGCAGATGGCATCGTGGAATTCATCGTCCACCTGGCGCAGATGCTCGGCATCGTGCTTGTTGAAGTAGAAATCCTGCAGATCGGTGATGTGGGTCAGCTCCTTGATGGCCTCGGGGGTGATGTTTCTGGCGGCATAGAAAGCGGCCAGACCCTCGATCCGTTCCCGGATGTTCATAATATCCAGCAGATCATCGTCGGTGATGCCCAGTACCAGGGAGCCCTTGCCGGTGTCGGCAATGAGCCGCTCCTGCTCCAGGCGGCGCAGCGCATCCCGGATGGGGGTGCGGCTGACGCCCAGCTGTTCCACCAGCTTCAGCTCGGTCAGGATCTCGCCCTTGGGGTACACGCCTTGGATGATGTCGTTTTCCAATCTTTCAAAAACCTGATCTGCCAGGGAAGTACTCTTGAAACCTTTCATGTTGACCTCTCCTTATGCGTTCGGGAAGCGGCCGGGAGCCAGTTCCTGAATCTTTTCTTCCATTTCCTTGTCGGTCATGGCGGTCTGACGCTCGTTTTCGTACTGCTCATCCACCCATTCCTTCAGGGCGACCACCAGGGGGTCACGCTTGTCGAGCTTCTGGTCGTCGGGCAGATTGTAGGTCTGATTGATCCAGTAGGCGATGCCGGCCAGGCCGGAGGTCTTGCTGATTTGGACCGTGGGGGGCTTGCCCAGAATCTTCTTGGTGTCGAAGATGGTGTAGATTTCCTCGTCCTTCATCAGGCCGTCGGCGTGGATACCGGCCCGGGTGACGTTGAAGGCGGAGCCAACGTAGGGGGTCATGGGCGGAATTTCGTAGCCCACGTCCTTCTTGAAGAAGTTGGCGATTTCGGTGATAACGGTGGGATCCATGCCGTCCAGAGAGCCCCGGAGGGAGGCGTACTCAAAGACCATGGCCTCCAGCGGCACATTGCCGGTCCGCTCGCCGATGCCAAGCAGGGAGCAGTTGACGGCGCAGGCGCCATAGAGCCATGCGGTGGAAGCGTTGGCCACGGCCTTGTAGAAGTCGTTGTGGCCGTGCCACTCCAGACATTCGCTGGGGACGTCGGCGTAGTGCTGCAGGCCGTAGATCAGACCGGCAACGGACCGGGGCATGGCGGCCTCGGTGTAGGGAACGCCGTAGCCCATGGTGTCGCAGGCCCGAATCTTCACGGGAATCCCTGCCTCACGGGACAGGGTCTGCAGCTCGTTGACGAAGGGTACCACGAAGCCGTAGAAATCGGCCCGGGTGATATCCTCCAGATGGCAGCGGGGGACGACACCGGCGTTGAAGGCGTCCTTCACGGTGCCCAGGTAGTAATCCAGGCACTGGCTGCGGCTCATTTTCATCTTCTTGAAGATGTGATAGTCGGAGCAGCTGACCAGAATGCCGGTCTCTTTGATACCCAGGTCCTTGACCAGCTTAAAGTCTTCCTTGCTGGCCCGAATCCAGCTGGTGATTTCGGGGAACTTGTAATCCAGCTCCATGCACTTTTCGATGGCCTGGCGATCCTTCTTGCTATAAATGAAGAACTCGGTCTGGCGGATGATGCCGTAGGGGCCGCCCAGCTTGTTCAGGAGCTTGTAGATGTTGACGATTTGGTCAACAGTGTAGGGCTCCACGGACTGCTGGCCGTCCCGGAGGGAGGTGTCGGTGATCCAGATTTCCTCGGGCATGGCCATGGGCACCCGGCGATGGTTGAAAGCCACCTTGGGGATGGTGCCGTAGGAATAAACATCCCGGTGCAGATTGGGCTCCGCCACATCCTGCAGGGAGTATTTGTAGGACTTCTGTTCCAATAGGTTCGTCTTGTTGGAAATTTCGAGCATAACGCAGTCTCCTTTCGAGGGGTGTTTCAATGTTTCGATGTATACAATTATACGCAGATACTTGGATTTGTCAATAGCAAAAAGCAAACCGCCGCTTGTTGGGCGGCGGCGGAAGAAAAATCGCAGGGCGGGCTGTTGAAAAATGGTCGTAAGGGAAATGATTGTTTAGCGCCCTAAAACGACGCACCAATCACAACAACCGTGTCATTGCGAGGCCGCAGGCCGTGGCAATCTCCTGGTACAACTTTGGTCCTAATTCGCACCAAAATCTATGCACAATCCCATTCTACATTGTA
>JAFTHT010000056.1 GCA_017457285.1 Oscillospiraceae bacterium
CTTTGGTCCTAATTCGCACCAAAATCTATGGATAATCCCATTCTACATTGTACGTTCATCGAACTTTTTCCTTATCGTAGATGATACCGGGAGATTGCCACGTCGCTTCGCTCCTCGCAATGACAGCTTGATCTTAGTGCGAAAAACAATCATTTATCTGTGCAATCGCCCCCAGGGGGATTGTGGCCGTTTTTCTTCCATTACAAAAAATATTTTCATTTCCGTCTATTTTTGTTCAAAACACTATATTGATTTTCGGTCCGTAATCGTGTATGATAAACTTGCTAGGAATGGGAAATTCCCAAACATATTTTAATGAAAGAGGTAACTTACTATGATCGATCTGAGCAAGTACGGTATCACCGGTGCCACCGAGATCATCCACAACCCCTCCTACGAGGACCTGTTCAAGGCCGAGATGGACCCCAGCCTGGAGGGCTATGAGAAGGGCCAGCTGACTGAGCTGGGCACCGTCAACGTTATGACCGGCGTTTACACCGGCCGCTCCCCCAAGGATAAGTACATCGTCATGGACGAGAACTCCAAGAACACCGTGTGGTGGACCTCCGACGAGTTCAAGAATGACAACCACCCCATGAGCGAGGAAGTCTGGTCCACCGTGAAGGATCTGGCTACGAAGCAGCTGTGCGGCAAGAAGCTGTACGTTGTGGACGCTTTCTGCGGCGCCAACGCCGACACCCGGATGGCCGTTCGGTTCATCATGGAGGTGGCATGGCAGGCTCACTTCGTTACCAATATGTTCATCCAGCCCTCCGCCGAGGAACTGGCCAACTTCGAGCCCGATTTCGTGGTCTACAATGCCTCCAAGGCCGCTGTGGACAACTACAAGGAGCTGGGCCTGAACTCCAGCACCTGCGTGGCTTTCAACATCACCTCCCGTGAGCAGGTCATCCTGAACACCTGGTACGGCGGCGAGATGAAGAAGGGTATGTTCTCCATGATGAACTACTACCTGCCCCTGAAGGGCATCGCTTCCATGCACTGCTCCGCCAACGCCGACATGAACGGCGAGAACACCGCCCTGTTCTTCGGCCTGTCCGGCACCGGCAAGACCACCCTGTCCACCGACCCCAAGCGTCTGCTGATCGGCGACGACGAGCACGGCTGGGACGATAACGGCGTCTTCAACTTCGAGGGCGGCTGCTACGCCAAGGTCATCGGCCTGGACAAGGACTCCGAGCCCGACATCTACAACGCCATCAAGCGCAACGCCCTGCTGGAGAACGTCACCGTGGCTGCCGACGGCACCATCGACTTCGACGACAAGTCCGTCACCGAGAACACCCGTGTGTCCTACCCCATCAGCCACATCAACAACATCGTTAAGCCCGTCTCCGCCGCTCCCGCTGCGAAGAACGTCATCTTCCTGTCCGCTGATGCTTTCGGCGTGCTGCCTCCCGTGTCCATCCTGACCCCCGAGCAGGCTCAGTACTACTTCCTGTCCGGCTTCACCGCAAAGCTGGCCGGCACCGAGCGCGGCATCACCGAGCCCACCCCCACCTTCTCCGCCTGCTTCGGCCAGGCCTTCCTGGAGCTGCACCCCACCAAGTACGGTGAGGAGCTGGTCAAGAAGATGGAGGCCAACGGCGCCAAGGCTTACCTGGTCAACACCGGCTGGAACGGCACCGGCAAGCGTATCACCATCAAGGACACCCGCGGCATCATCGACGCCATTCTGGATGGCTCCATCCTGAAGGCCGACACCAAGAAGATCCCCCTGTTCGACTTCGAGGTTCCCACCTCCCTGCCCGGCGTGAACCCCGCCATTCTGGACCCCCGGGACACCTATGCTGATGTTTCCGAGTGGGAGAAGAAGGCCGAGGATCTGGCTGGCCGGTTCATCAAGAACTTCGTCAAGTACACCGGCAACGACGCCGGCAAGGCTCTGGTCGAGGCTGGCCCCAAGCTGTAATTCCCTCTATATTATAATGTATCCCCCGGTGCAAACCGGGGGATATTTTTGTGGAATGATAGATGATTGTTTCGCGGTGGGTTTTGAATTACGGTGGCCTACGGCCGGAGGGGCACCTTCCCCCCGGAGAAAGGCATATCATTTACACGCACAAGAGTCTGTATTGTTGGAAAAGAGGAAAGAAAACGGCGACTGCATCAGCCCAGGGCGAAAAACCGGGCCGGGTCCAGGGGCATATCGTTCAGGGTGACGCAGAAATGGACATGGTCCCCGATGGCGTTCTCCAGCAGGGCGGAATCCCCTACGGCGCCGATGGTTTGCCCCAGCTTCACCGTATCCCCGATGGACACCGCCAGCACCGGGTCCAGGCTGGCGTAGGTGGTTACATAGCCGTCGGCGTGGCGGATTACCACGGTGGTGCCCATCAGGTCGTCGGCGTAGGCGGTGTAGACCACCCCGTCGGCGGCGGCCTTCACGGCTGTGCCGGCCTCGGCGGCGATGTCGATGCCATCATGGACCCGCCAGTCCCGGGTGGTGGGATTGTAGCTCAGGCAATCCATGGCGTAGCCCAGCACCGTTTCCCCGGTCAGGGGCAGGCCGGTCTTCAGGGGCTCCTTCGGCCGGGTGTTGGCGGTGGGGTCGGTGGAATCGGTGGGCAGGGTGGCGATGGCCGGTACGTCCGGATTCTGGAGCCGGGCGTCCTCATTGCCGGAGCTGCGGGCGTAGAATATGCCGGCGATGGCGATGGCCACGGCGCAGGCGGTCAGGGCGATGTAGTAGCCCTTACCGGATAATTTTCGCCAAAAATTCTTGATTTGGTTCATTTTTAGCACCTCCGATGGACATTATCGCCCAAAAACGGAGATTCTATACACGCCAGGGGAATCTTTCCCCTTCTGACAAATTCTGCGCCGAGCCTTGACGCTTTCGAGGTTGTGTGATATTATTTATAATGAGATGGTAGGATGTTCCGCAAAAAACGCCACCGCACCTGCGGTGGATGCAGCGCTACTTCCTCCCAAAACCCCGGCCGCCGAAGGGGCGGAGGAAGCGAGAGGCATGGGATATGGAAAAGAATGTATTATATATCACCTATGTAGATTACCTGGAAAGCGCCTTTCCCGGGGTTCAAATTAAAATTCAGGGCCAAACCATGGCCATGGAGGGCGCTGGGCTTCATGTGGACCGGGTGAACCAGTACGGCAGGGATGCCCAACTGGTGACCGGCGGGGAAACCCGCCTGATCAGCGCTCCGCTGCCCCGGCTGGCCATCTATCGGGCGGTGAAGGCGGCGGTGGAGCAGCGGCACTACATGGCCGCCTATATCCGCTTCCAATTTTTCAGCGAGGATGTACGGAAAATCTGCAAGCTGCTGAAAAGCCGGGGTGTGCGGGTGCTGATGGAGTTCCCCACCTATCCCTACGAGGGGGAGCTGCACCAGCAGGGCCCCAAGGGCGAAATCAAGCTGCTGTGCGACCGGCTCTACCGGCGGCCCTGCGCCAAATACATCGATGCCTTCGTCACCCAGGCGGAGGAGCCGAAGATCTATGGGGTGAATTGCATCCGGGTGCTCAACGGCCTGGACTATGCTACGCATCCCCTCAGAACCATTCGCCCGGCCCGGGCCGATGCGCTTCATCTGGTGGCGGTGGCCTCCATGCTGCCCTGGCATGGCTACGACCGGCTGCTGCATGGTCTGGCGGTCTATAAGGGCGGCACCAAGGTGGTGCTGCACCTGGTGGGCCAGGGCAAGGAGATTGCCAAGTACCGGGAGATCGTGGAAAAGCATCATTTGGAAGACCAGGTGGTGTTCCACGGGGCCCAGGGTGGCGCCGCCCTGGAGGAAATCGTGTCCGGCTGCGATATTGCGGTGGGGTCTTTGGGAGCCTTCCGCATTGGTCTGAAGAAAATGAGTACCCTGAAATCCCGGGAATATTGCGCCTGGGGCTTTCCCTCTGTGAATGCCACTCCAACGGATATTTTGAGCATGGAGGATCCCTTCTGCCTCTTCGTGCCGGAGGATGAATCGGCGGTGGATGTGGAGCAGATTGTGCAATTCTATCACCGGGTCTACTTTGACAGCGGCTTGACCGCCCGGCAGATTGGCGAGAAAATCAGAGCCGCTGCCGAGGGTTGCAGTGATGTCCGGGCGGTGTTCCGGCCGGTGATCGAATTCATGGAACGGGGCGAGGGAAAATGAAACGGAAGATTATCCTGCTTTGCAATACCTGTCCCTACGGCGGGGAGGTCTTCCTGCGAAATGAATTGGATTATGTCCCCCCGGATCGGTCTGTGACGCTGTTTCCCATTCTGGCAACGGATTTGGCTGCGTATTCGCCGCTGCCGGAGCATATTGAACTCCAAACCGTCGCCTCCCGGCCTACGGTGTGGGATTATTTGGCAGCCGGCTTCAAGAGCTTCTGGGCTTTGCTCCGGCAGAGGGAGCTGGCGGCGGTATTCCGACACAAGCAGCCCCTGCGGAATTTTGTCAAGGCCCTGAAATTCGGCTGCGTGGCGGAAAGTCGTGTCCGGCGGATACGCCGGTGGATCGATGCCAACGCCCCCGGGGAGCCGCTTCTGTTTTATTCCTACTGGCTTTACGAGGCGGCCTATGTGGCGGCCAGATTGAAGGCCCTTTATCCCGGCAGCCGGTTCGTATCCCGGTGCCATGGCTTCGATTTATATCAGGTTCGGCATCCCAATGGATACTTGCCCTACCGGGACTACATCCTGTCCTCGGCAGACGGGGTTTTTCCCATCAGTGACGATGGAAAAGCCTATATTTCCCGTATTTACGGCGGGAAATGGGACAAAAAGACCCAGGTTATGCGCCTGGGTACGGCGGACCACGGCCTGAATCCAGCGAGTTCTGACTCCGTTGTGACCCTGGTCAGCTGCTCCAATTTGGTGGAAGTGAAGCGGGTGGACCGGATTATCCAGGCCCTGGCTCAGGCGGAGGTACCCCTTCGCTGGTACCATTTTGGCGACGGCGAGCTGCGCCGGTCCCTGGAGGACCAGGCTAAGGCCCTGCCGGCGCATGTTGAGTGGAAATTCATGGGATTTGTACCCAATGGGGAGCTGATGGATTTCTATCGGACCCACCATGTGGATGCCTTTTTGAACGTCAGCGCCTCGGAGGGGGTGCCGGTGTCCATCATGGAGGCCCTGTCCTTCGGCATCCCGGCGGTGGCCACGGATGTGGGTGGCACCCACGAAATTCTGGAGGATGGGCACAACGGGCGGCTTTTGCGCCCGGATTTTGGCCGTCACGACCTGCTGGCGGCCATCCTGGAGGTGGCCCAATCGGAAACCATGGGCCCCAATGCCCGGCGACATTGGGAGCAAAAATGCGATGCCCCGGTGAATTACCGGCGGTTTTACAACTATTTGGAAGAGAGATAACGACAACGAGGAGGAAATGGAGCATGGTAAATGTCATCGGACTGGGCTATATCGGCCTGCCCACGGCCCTGATGCTGGCCAGTCACGGTGTCCAGGTGGTGGGCACGGACTATAACAAGGAGCTGGTGGCCACCCTGAACGCGGGCCATACCACCTTCAAGGAGGATGGGCTGGACGAGCTGTTTGCCAAGGCGGTGGACTGCGGTATTGGTTTTTCCACCGAATACCAGGTCACGGATACCTATATTATCTCCGTGCCCACCCCCTACGATAAATTCAGCAAGAAGGTGGATGCCTGCTATGTGGTGGCGGCGGTGAAGAGCGTGCTGGCGGTGTGCCCCAAGGGGGCGACGCTGGTGATTGAGTCCACCGTGTCCCCCGGTACCATCGACAAATTCGTCCGGCCGGTGATTGAAGAATGGGGTGCCGGTCTGGATGTCCATCTGGTCCATGCCCCGGAGCGGATCATCCCCGGCAACATGGTCCAGGAGCTGATTCACAACAACCGCACCATCGGCGCGGACGATGTTGCCGTGGGCAATAAAATCAAGACCCTCTACAGCTCCTTCTGCCAGGGCCAGATCGTGGTGACGGATATCCGCACCGCGGAGATGACCAAGGTAGTGGAGAACACCTTCCGGGCGGTGAACATCGCCTTCGCCAACGAGCTGGCGAAAATCTGCCGCTACGACGGCATGGACGTTTACGAAATCATCCGGATTTGCAATATGCACCCCCGGGTCAATATTTTGCAGCCGGGCCCCGGCGTGGGTGGCCATTGCATCAGCGTGGATCCCTGGTTCCTGGTGGGCGACTACCCCAGCCTGGCCAAGGTCATCGACGAATCCATGCGGACCAACGAGGGGATGCCGGATTTCGTGCTGGAGCGAATCTACGAGATCATGAAGGAAAATGGCCTGGAGAACGTGAAGCGGGTGGGTCTGTATGGCCTGACCTACAAGGAAAACGTGGACGATTGCCGGGAATCCCCCACCCTCCAGCTGCTGGAAAGCCAGCAGCGCCATCTGGCGGAGCCCCTGAAGGTCTATGACCCCCTGGTGCAGTCGGATTTGGTGCCCAACCAGTACCACGATTTGGACGCCTTCCTGGCGGATGTGGACATGGTGGTCATCATGGTGGGCCATGAGGAGCTTCGGCAGAATCTGGACAAGCTGGCGGGGAAAATCCTGCTGGATACCCGCCATGTGTGCCCCCTGCCCGGTACCTATACCCTTTGAGATTAGAAAAGGACGATTATCTGCCAATGAAAAAGATCATGCTGGTTTTCGGCACCCGGCCGGAAGCGATTAAAATGTGCCCCCTGGTCAACGAGCTGAAGCGGCACAGCCAGTTGCAGACCCTGGTGTGCGTCACCGGGCAGCACCGGCAGATGTTGGACCAGGTGCTGGAGGCGTTCCATGTGACGCCGGATTACGACCTTTCAATCATGAAGGCCCAGCAGACCCTCTTCGATGTGACCACCAACATCCTGCAGCGGATTAAGGAGGTCCTGGAGCGGGAGCGGCCGGACGTGGTGCTGGTCCATGGTGATACCTCCACCACCTTCGTCACCGCCCTGGCCTGCTTTTATTTGCAGATTCCCGTAGGCCATGTGGAGGCGGGCCTACGGACCTATGACATCTATTCCCCCTACCCGGAGGAATTTAACCGCCAGGCGGTGGGCATCATCGCCCGGTACCATTTCGCCCCCACGGAGTTGTCCCGGGATAATCTGGTTCGGGAGGGGAAGGATCCTGCCGGGATTTATGTGACGGGCAACACCGCCATCGATGCGTTGCGGACCACCGTTCGCCGGGAATATTCCCACCCGGAGCTGGATTGGGCAGCGGATAGCCGCCTGATTTTGCTGACGGCGCACCGGCGGGAGAATCTGGGCCAGCCCATGCGGCATATGTTCCGGGCCATCAAGCGCATTGTGGAGGAGCATCCGGATATCAAGGTGATTTATCCCATTCATATGAACCCCGCCGTCCGGCAGGCCGCAGCGGAGGTTTTTGGGAACGATGACCGGATTCGCATCATCGAGCCGCTGGATGTGCTGGATTTCCACAATTTCCTGGCCAAAAGCTACCTGATTCTGACGGACAGCGGCGGCATCCAGGAGGAGGCGCCCAGCCTGGGCAAGCCGGTGCTGGTCATGCGGGATACTACCGAACGCCCCGAGGGCATTGCCGCCGGTACTTTGAAGCTGGTGGGCACCGACGAGGAGCCCATTTACGCCGAGTTCAAGCGTCTGCTGACAGACCCGGTAGCCTACGAAGCCATGGCCCAAGCCTCCAACCCCTACGGCGACGGCCACGCCTGTCAACGAATCGCCCAAATTTTACTGGAAACATAAAGAAACGGCCCATTGGGCCGTTTCAGCGTGTCAAAAAAGTAGTCTGTCATTCCGAGGGAGCGAAGCGACCGTGGGAATCCGTTTTCTCAAAGTTGTGATTTATCCAATAAACTCGTTGATTTCGGAATCTTTTTAAGAACGGATTGCCACGTCGGCCTACGGCCTCCTCGCAATGACATCGTTTTTCGACAGTCTGAAACGGCCCATTGGGCCGTTTCTTTTTTACCAAATTGTATCAAAAAACGCGCGGATTTGAGGAATCTCCCCCTGAATGCTGCCCTGAAAATAGCCGGGTTTGCCGCCGCCACGGGCGTTCAGCTCCCGCTTGAGGGCATCCCCAAGGGCTTTCACATCGCCGCTTTTGTTCACAAGGCACACCGATGTGCCGGAAAATACCGCCGCGGTGCCCCCGCAGACCGAACCGATCCGATCCGCCAGCTCCCGCAGGGCGTTGGGGGTCAGGCCCTCCTCGAAATGCAGGACGTTTCCCCGCCCGGCATAGCTTTGGGCGATGGTGTCGAAGATTCTCCGCTCCAGAGCCGTGGCCCGGAACTCCGCCGCCGCCAGCCGGTCGTTCATTTTCCGGGCAGCCGCTCCGGTTTCCAGGATTTTTGCGGAAAAAGCCTGGGAAACCTGGCGATTTTGGTCATAAACGCCATTCAAAAGTTCCAATGCCTGGCTGCCGCAGGCCATTTCGATTCGAACCCCCTGGTGGAATTTCACACAGGAAAACAGCTTGATGAGGCCGATTTCACCGGTTTGCTTCACATGAACACCGCAGCAGGCGCAGCTGTCCACCCCGGGAATCTCCACGATCCGCACCGGCCAGGGCAGAGGACGTTTGGTGCGGTAGACAGTATTGGGCAGTTCCTCCGGGCTGGGCACCGTGCAGTGGATGGGCAAATTGGCCCACACCGCCCGGTTGGCCTCGGCCTCGATTTCCGGCAGGGCATCGGCAGGGATAGGGCCGTCAAAATCGATGGTGATGCAGTCGGCCCCCATGTGGAAGCCCACATTGTGCCACCCAAACCGCCGGCAGACGATGCCGGAAACGATATGCTCCCCGGCGTGGGACTGCATCAGCCGGAACCGCCGGTCCCAATCGATGGCCCCCTCCACAGTTTCGCCGGGGGTCAGGGGCCCGTCGCAGAGGTGGATCACATCCTCCCCCCGCTCCTGCACATCCAGCACCCGGAGGCCGCCCAGTGTGCCCAGATCGCAGGCCTGGCCGCCCCCCTCGGGGTAAAAGGCCGTGGCGGAAAGGGTGATTTCCCAGCCCTTTTTCGTTTCAACGCACCCCGTCACCGGGGCGCAGAACCGAGCCATGTGGCTGTCCTCGTAATACAATTTCCGTGTCATAGGATTCTCCTTGCTGTGGAATGGAAAATGGTTATTTAGAATAGGAATCACCCCTCGCCCCCCTCATTCATGAGGGGGGTGGCCGAGCGAAGCGAAGGTCGGGGGGAGTCCGAAATATTGTGAATGGTATACTCCCCCCGCCCCTGCGGGGCACCCCCCTCATAAATGAGGGAGGCAAGGGGTGCTGCCGCAAACAATCACTTACAAATAATCTCTTTTGAAAAGCTCATGCCCGGGGTGTCCAGCTCCACCTGCAGCAGCTCCGCCACGGTGGCGGCGATGTCGGCGAAGGTGGTTCGGGTGCCCAGGTTCACAGGTCGTACCCGCTGGCCCAGCACCAGCAGGGGCACATACTCCCGGGTGTGGTCGGTGGTGGCGGCGTAGCCCGGGTCACAGCCGTGGTCTGCGGTGATTATCACCAAATCCTCCGGCCCCATTTTGTGCAAAAAGCCGGGGAGCCAGGCGTCAAATTCCGACAGGGCCCTGGCGTAGCCATCCACATCCCGCCGGTGGCCGTAAACCATGTCGAAATCCACCAGATTGATGAAGCAAAGCCCCCGAAAATCCCGGTCCGCAAAATCCATGGCATGCTGCATTCCGTCGGCATTGCTCTTGTTATAAACGTACTCCGTAATGCCCCGGCCAAGGAAAATATCGTTGATTTTCCCAACGGCAATCACATCTTTATTCGCCATTTTTAAGGCATCTAAAAGGGTGTTTTTCGGTGGTTCCAGGGAGAAATCGTGACGATTCGCTGTCCTTGTGAAATTCCCGGGGGTGCCAACGAAGGGCCGGGCGATGACACGGCCCACACCGTGCCTGCCCTGCAAAATTTTCCGGGCAATGCGGCAATATTCGTAAAGCTGCTCCACCGGCACGATATCCTCGTGGGCGGCGATCTGGAACACGGAGTCGGCGGAGGTGTAGACGATCAGATCCCCGGTTTTCATGTGTTCCTCGCCGTAGACCCGAATCACCTCGGTGCCGGACCAGGGGGCGTTAGCCAGAATCCCCCGGCCGGTGGCCCGGCGGAAAGGTGCCAGAACCTCCTCCGGGAATCCGTTGGGGTAGGTGGGCAGCGGATTTTCGGAAACGATTCCCGCCAGCTCCCAGTGGCCGATGGTGGTGTCCTTTCCGTTGGAGCGCTCCGCCATGCGGCCAAAAGCGCCAATGGAATCCGCCTCCGGCAGACATTCCACCCCGTCAATGTTCCCCAGTCCTGCACGAATCAGGTTGGGAATCTGCAAAAATTCCGATTTGGCGCAGGATGCCAGGGTATTCACCCCAAAATCCCCGAAATCCGCCGCATCCGGCAGGGCCCCGATGCCAAAGGAATCCAACACAATCAAAAAAATCCGTTTCATAATAACCCTCCATCAAAATCGCATCGTGGATGGGATGGTAAATGGTTGTTTAGAATAAGAAGCATCCCCTTGCCCCCCTCATTTATGAGGGGGGTGGCCGAGCGAAGCGAAGGTCGGGGGGAGTTCGAAATATTGTGAATGGTATACTCCCCCCGCCCCTTCGGGGCACCCCCCTCATAAATGAGGGGGGCAAGGGGTGCTATCGTAAACAATATTTACCGCGAACGTTCCTCCATGGCCACGGCCACGTCCAGGGCTACCTTCATCATGGTGGTGAAGGAATTTTGCCGCTCTTCGGAGGTGGTTTCCACGCCTTTGAGCACATGGTCGGAGATGGTGCAGATGCACAGGGCCCGTTTGCCGTAGCGGGCGGCGTTCATGTAGAGGGCGGCGGCCTCCATCTCCAGGGCCATGACCCCCATTTTTTTCAGGGCATAGACGCTGTCCAGCCCCTCCGGCACCCCGGCGTGGTCGCCGTAGAACACATCGGAGGAATTGACGTTGCCCACATGGTAGGTGGCCCCGGCCTTTTCGCAGGCTTTCACCGCCTCGCTCAGCAGTTTGAAGGACCCAATGGGCGCAAATGTCCCCGGCAGGTGGAATTGGTGGGCGAAATTGGAGTCGGTGCAGGCACCCTGGGCCAGCACGATGTCGTACAAATTGATATGCTCCTGGATGGAGCCGGCGGAGCCCACCCGGATGATATTTTCCACGCCGTAGCCGTTGAAAAGCTCGTGGGAGTAGATGCCGATGGCGGGCATGCCCATGCCGGAGGCCATGACGGACACCTTCACGCCCCGGTAGGTGCCGGTGTAGCCCTGGACGCCCCGGACATTATTGACGAGGACGGGGTTTTCCAGGAAATTTTCCGCGATAAATTTGCTCCGCAGCGGGTCGCCGGGCATCAGCACCGTCTTGCCGAAGTCCCCGGGGGCGGCGGAAATATGGGGGGTGGGGGTTGTGAACATGGTGAGTCCTCCTTTTTCAATCCAAGGTGTCATTGCGAGGCCGAAGGCCGTGGCAATCCGTTCTCATTCGCAGGGGTGATCATCGCCACGTCCCACGTTTTTTATGATGATAACCTAAAAATTCAATAATTCAAAGCAAAAATCCACAATATCATGGCAATTTGCGCTGTTTTCTATTATAATTTCCCCTTCTCCATCCCGCAGGAGGCCGGCATTTTCCAGGCGGCGGCGGGTGTGGTGGGCGGTGCCGGGGCCGCCATCCAGGATGGCGCAGCCTTGGCCCACCAGGGCGGAGATGGTCTCGGCGGCGAAGGGGTAGTGGGTGCAGCCCAGGACGATGGCGTCCAGCTTTCCGGCGTGGGGGGCCAGCAGCGGCCGCAGCAGCGCCGCCGATTCCGGAGAATTGGCCTTGCCGGACTCCACCAGCTCCACCAGGCCTGCCGCCGGGAGCTTCACCACGGTGCAATGGTCGGCGCACCGCTCCACCAGCCGGGCGAATTTACCCTCCCGGAGGGTGGCCGGCGTGGCCATGACGCCGATGGTGCCCCCGGGGAAGCGGTCGGTGGCCATTTTCAGGGCGGGCTCGATGCCGATGATGATGGTATCCGGGTGGCGAAGCCGCAGATCCTTGATGGCGGCGGCGGTGGCGGTGTTGCAGGCCAGCACCAGGGCCTTGATGCCCCGGGCCATCAGCTTTTCGGCGGCAGCGATGGTCAAATCCCGGATTTCATCGGTGGGCCGGGTGCCATAGGGGGCATTGGCGGAGTCGCCGAAGTAGAGGAACCGCTCGTTGGGCAGCTCCCGCCGGAGGTGCCGCAGGACGCTGATTCCCCCAACGCCGGAGTCAAACACCGCGATATAGTCATTTTTGGTAGGCATAGTTTCACCTGTTTCTGTTCCGGAGGGTAAATGGTGGTTTCAGATAGCACTTCTTGCCCCCCTCATTTATGAGGGACGGGGGAGTATACCATTCACGATAGTTCGAACTCTCCCCGACCTTCGCTTCGCTCGGCCACCCTCCCTCATAAATGAGGGGGGCAAGGGAGTGCTTCCTATTCTAAACAATCCTATATTATACTTATATTGTAGCAAAAACAGGCCCCGGTTGCAACAGAAAACGGAGCCCAAGGGCTCCGTTTTTTAGATTCTATACAGGCGTTTTCCGTTTTCGGTGGTGATGCGCGCCACTTCCTCCACCGGCAGGCCGCGGATTTCCGCCAGTTTTTCTGCCATGCGGCAGAGCTTCCCGGGGTCGTTGCGCTTTCCCCGGAAGGGCTCCGGGGCCATGTAGGGGCAGTCAGTTTCCAGAACCAGCCGGTCCAGGGGGATGTTCGCCGCTACCTCCACCGCCTTTTTGGCGTTTTTGAAGGTCAGCACCCCCGTGAAGCCGATGTACCAGCCTCGTTTGATCAGTTCCTTCGCCATCTCCAGGGAGCCGGAGTAGCAATGGAACACTCCCTTGACGGCGGGGAATTCGTCTACCACGGCCATTCCGTCGGCGTGTGCCTCCCGCTCGTGGACGATTACCGGCAGGTCCAGCTCCTGGGCCAATGCCATCTGGGCCCGGAAGGCCTGGAGCTGAATTTCCCTGGGGATGTCCTCGTAGTGGTAGTCCAGGCCGATTTCGCCGATGGCTTTGATTTTTGGATTCAGTTTACATAACTTTCTGTATTCTTCCAACACATCCTCGTTCACCTCGTCGGCGGCATCCGGGTGGGAGCCCACAGCGGCGTAGATGTGAGGATACTGCCTGGAAAGGGCATCGGCGTTCCGGGAGGAGGCCAGACTGCAACCGGGGTTCATCACCAGCATATCCAGGCCGGAGATCAATTCCTTCCGGTCGGCATCAAAGGCCCGGTCGTCCAAATGGGCATGGGTGTCAAATAGCATCGTTTCCTCCTAAATCAAATGATGATAGCGAGGCTGAAAGTTTCCCTCTGTCATTGCGAGGCCGCAGGCCGTGGCAATCCGCACTTCTTTTTGCGATGCGGTGGAGGACGGATTGCCACGTCGCTTCGCTCCTCGCAATGACAAAAATTTTCATTTTTGAATTTCTACAACCGCCACCAGGCAGCCGTCAATCTCCTGCACTCTGGGATCGTTCAGGGAAAAATCCGTTTTGTTGGGGAAGCCCCGGATGCCCTCGCCGGTGGCTTTGGCGGCGGCCTCTTTCAGGACCCAGAAGGTCAGAAAGGCCCGGTTTTTGTCCGCTGCGGCCCCGTATTGGGCGTATTCCCCGGGGGACAGGACCCGCTGGGCAAGGCTTTCCTTCACCGGCCGGGTCAGCTCCTCCGCGTCGATGCCGATGGGGTGATCCGCCAGGGCGCAGAACACATGGGCCTTGGTGTGGGTGATGGAAAAATGAATATTTCCTGTTGAAAAATACGGTTTTCCGCCGGGTTCCCGGAGGATTTCCGGCATTTCTCCGCCGAAATGCTGACGGTAAAGCCGGGCGAGCAGGGCCCGTCCGGCTTCGTGGCCGGAGCGGCCCGAAAGGGCTTCTCCGGCGATGATCCAGTTATTCATCCGCGTCCACAACGTCCTTGGGCTTGCGCAGATTTTTCACGGCGCTGGTCCGCAGCAGCAGGTTCGCCGCGCCGCAGGCCACCATGAAGCCGCCCACCAGCCGCATCAGCCAGCCGGCGATGCTCTGGCGGAATACCAGCAGCAGCACACCCAGCACCAGCATCACCAGGGCGGAAACCAGGTTGGGGATGAAATTGTAGCCGAATTTTTTCAGCTTGATGCTTTCAATGATGGTGGTCAGGCTCTGCAGCACCAGATAGATGCCCAGGGCAATGCCGATGATGTCAATCAGGGCATCGGGGTTCAGCAGGATGTAGATGCCGAAGCCCGCCGCGGCCAGGCCCAGCAGGATTTCCATCACGCCCATCACCGGCCAGCTCAGCACGCTGACCAGCACGCCGATGGCACCGGCGCCGATCAGCACCCAGCCCACAATCATGGCAACGGTATTGGGGCCGAAATCCGGCCGCAGCAACAGCAGCAGGCCCATGCCGATCAGCAGCAGGGCGCTCCAAACGGCCTTGCCAATGCCGGAGCGCTGCTCTTTGTTCTCTGCCCGCTCCTTCGCTTCCTGACGCTTCTTCATTTCTTTCTTTTTGCCCATGTTTTTGCCCTCCTGTGATAAGTATTTTGCACGCCAAGGCTCCCCTTTAGGGGAGGCTTGGGGGGTTACTCCTGATTCCGGCGCTTCATCAGTTCCCGCATACGGATGCTGTGGTCCAGCTCCCGCTTGCGGATGCGCAGGGACTTGGGGGTGCATTCCAGCAGCTCGTCGTCCGCCAGGAATTCCAGGCACTGCTCCAGGCTGAAAATCCGGGGGGTCACCAGCCGGATGGCATCGTCGGAGCCGGAGGCCCGCATATTGGTCAGCTGCTTGCGCTTGCAGACGTTGACGGTCATATCCTCGTTCCGGCTGCAAATGCCCACCACCATACCGGCGTACACCGGGGTGCCGGGGCCGATGAACAGGGCGCCCCGCTCCTGGGCGGCACCCAGGCCGTAGGCCACCGCCTCGCCGGATTCGTGGGCGATGAGGCTGCCCACCAGGCGGCGCTCGATCTCGCCCTTCATGGGGGCGTAGGAATCCAGGACGCTGGACATAATGCCCTCGCCCTTGGTATCGGTCAAAAATTCGCTGCGGTAGCCGAAGAGGCCACGGCTGGGCACCTTGAATTCCAGCCGGTAGCGGCTGCCCATGGGGGTCATGCCCAGCAGGTCGCCCTTCCGGCGGCCCATTTTCTCAATGACTGCGCCCATGCATTCCTCGGGCACGTCCGCCACCATCCGCTCGATGGGCTCACAGAGCTTGCCGTCGATTTCCTTGGTCAGCACCCGGGGGGTGGAAACGCTGAATTCGTAGCCCTCCCGGCGCATGGTTTCCATGAGGATGCTAAGGTGCATCTCGCCACGGCCGGCCACATTGAAGGAGTCGGTGCTGGCCTCAGTGACATGGAGGGACACATCCTTCAAAAGCTCCTTCTCCAGCCGGTCCCGGAGGTTCCGGGAGGTGACGAATTTGCCCTCCTTGCCGGCGAAGGGAGAATCGTTGACGGCGAAGGTCATTTCGATGGTGGGGTCGGAAATTTTCACGAAGGGCAGGGGCTCCACCGCCTCCGGAGCGCAGAGGGTCCGGCCAATGGTGATATCCGCCATGCCGGAAAGGGCCACGATTTCACCGGCGGAGGCCTCCTGGATGGGGGCCTTGCCCAGGCCGTCGAAGGCATACAGGGCCACGACCTTGCCCTTCTGCTTCAGCTCGGGGTTGTGGAAGTCGCAGATGGTGACCTCCTGGTTGACCTTGATGGTGCCCCGCTCCACCCGGCCCACGGCGATGCGGCCCACATATTCATTATAATCAATGGAGGAAACCAGCAGCTGCAGGGGCTCCTCCTGATTGCCGCCGGGGGCGGGGATATATCTCACGATGGTTTCGAAGAGGGGGGTCAGGTCGGTGCCCACCTCGTCGGGGCCGTAGGCGGCGGTGCCCTGACGGCCGGAGCAGAAAACGGTGGGGGAATTGAACTGCTCGTCGGTGGCGTCCAGGTCCAGCAGCAGCTCCAGAACCTCGTCCATGACCTCCTGGATCCGGGCGTCGGGCTTGTCAATTTTGTTCACGGCCACGATGACCTTGTGGCCCAGCTCCAGGGCCTTTTGCAGCACGAACCGGGTCTGGGGCATGGGGCCCTCGGCGGCGTCCACCAACAGGATGACGCCGTTGACCATTTTCAGGATCCGCTCCACCTCGCCGCCAAAGTCGGCGTGGCCGGGGGTGTCCACGATGTTGATTTTGTAGTCCTTATAGCGGACGGAGGTGTTTTTGGCCAGGATGGTAATGCCCCGCTCCCGCTCCAGGTCGCCGGAGTCCATGACCCGGTCCTGGGTGGCCTGATTTTCACGATAGATGCCGCCCTGCTTCAGCAGCTCGTCAACCAGGGTCGTCTTGCCGTGGTCAACGTGGGCGATGATGGCGATATTACGAATATTTTCCTGAGATACCATAGGAAAACGCTCCTTAAATTTCATTTCTTCTCAACATAGAAATATACCACATATACAAAAAGAACGCAATAGTTTTGGTGAAAAAATACAACAATTCGTCGCACCACCTGTCATTGCGAGGCCGAAGGCCGTGGCAATCTCCCGGTAGAATGTTAGATTAACGACCATTTCGGGTGGATACAACCAGATTTATTGGATTCCCTATTTCGTAAGCTTGTACCAGCAGATTGCCACGTCGCTTCGCTCCTCGCAATGACGGCGGTATTTTTGGGGGGCATATTGTGCCCCGTTGGCGCATAGGGTTTTTCAGAACGGAGGGGATCGCATGGCGGAGGAACGGCTGCCGCACAGGGTGGTTTTGGACGAGCGGAAAAAGCTGGGTGTTACCGGTGTGGCGGAGGTTTTGAGCTTCGAGGAGGATATGGTGGTGCTGAAAACCAGCCTGGGCACCCTGCTGATCCAGGGCCGGGGGCTGAAGCTGAAGACCCTCTCCCCGGAGGGGGGCCAGGTGGCGGTGGAGGGCACCGTGGAGGCCCTGAGCTATCAGGAGCCCCGGACCCGGCGGCGGCTCTTCGGATGACGGCCCCGGCGGTGGATGTGGCCCGGCTGGCCTTCGGGCTGCTGCTGGGGGCGGGGCTGGGGGTGCTGTACGGGCTGCTGCGGCCCCGGCAGAATTTCCTGACCGATGGGCTGTTCGTGCTGGCTCTGGGCTATGCCTGGCTGTATCACAGCTTCGCCATCTGCCGGGGGGATATCCGGCTGGGGTACACCGCCGCCCTGTTTTTGGGCTGGTGGGGCTTCGATGCCACCGCCGGGCGGCTTTTGAGGCCGGTTTTCGACCTGTTTTGGCAGATGGTGGGGTGGATTTTGCGCCCTGTCAGAAAAATTTATGAATTTTTTATAAAATTTTCGAAAAAAGTATTTGCATCTTTGAAAAAAAAGGGTACAATAAACTGGAATAGCCGTCGGCATCGGCGGAGACCCGGAGGAGAGCAGTATGCAGAAGAAGCGCCGCAAGCAAAAGTACAAAATCGTGTTCCGTCCCGGCAGCCCTCTGACCAAACTGGCTCTGCTGGGTGTCATCGTGCTGTCCACCGTGGCGCTGATCGCCATCCACTGCGCCATCGGCCGCAGTCGGGAACAGGCGGAGGCCCTCCGGGCCCAGGCCGCCGCCGCGGAGCGGGAGCAGAATCAGCTCAACAATAAAATCGATGCCCTGGGCTCCACCGATTCTGTCATCGATATCGCCGGTGAAGAACTGGGTCTGGTGGACCCCGATACCGTTATTTTCGTCACAGATGGCGAGTGAAAAGTGAGGAAGCGAAGCACACTATGGAGTTGACCGTTGGAACAATCCTGGAAGGAAAAGTAAAATCCATCACCAATTTTGGCGCCTTCGTGGCGCTGCCCGAGAACAAGACCGGTCTGGTACATATCTCTGAGGTGGCCAATGCCTACGTCAGCGATATCCGCCAGCACCTGACCGAGGGTCAGGATGTGAAGGTCGTGGTCATCGGCACTGAGAACGGCAAGATCAATCTGTCCATCAAGCGGCTGGAGCCCAAGCCCCAGCGGACCGAGGCCCCCCGGCGGGAATTCCGGAGCAACGACCGGCCCCAGAACCGTCCGGCCCGGCAGCCCGTCCAGCCCGCCGCCCCCAAGACTGCGGACCAGCTCTTTGAAGAGAAGCTGAAGGCCTTTATGTCCGAGTCCGACAGCAAGATTTCCGGCATCCGCCAATATTCCGACCACCGGACCAAGAGCAGAAGAAGATAAGTTTCTGTCATTGCGAGGCCGAAGGCCGTGGCAATCTCCTGGGATTTCCGATCATCAATGGAGATTGCCACGGCCTTCGGCCTTGTACGGACAGTACATTTTGGAGAATAGTTATGTCAACCACACTGATCACCGGTGGGTCCCGGGGAATCGGGGCGGCGGCGGTGGAGCTGTTCGCCCGGCGGGGCGATACCGTCTATTTTTTATATGAGAAAGAACAGGACGCAGCCAGGGCCATCGCCGAAAAAACCGGCGCCACCCCCATCTGCTGCGATGTTTCCGACGGCGAAGCCGTCCGGGCGGCCTTCCAAAAAATCGGGGCGGTGGACAACCTGATCTGCAACGCCGGCATTTGCTGGACGGGGCTGCTGTCCATGATGCCGGAGCAGGACTGGGATCGGCTCTTCGACGTGAACGTCAAGGGCATTTACCACTGCGTCAATGCCGCCATGCCCGGGTTTTTGCAAAAGCACCGGGGCAATATCATCACCGTCAGCTCCATGTGGGGCCAGGTGGGTGCCTCCTGCGAGGCGGCCTACTCCGCCACCAAGGGGGCGGTGATCGCCCTGACCCGGGCTCTGGCCCAGGAGCTGGGCCCCAGCGGCATCCGGGTCAACTGCGTGGCCCCCGGGGTCATCCTGACGGATATGTGCGCCGACGTGGAGCCCGCCATCCTGGAAGAAATGGCGGCGGAGGCCCCCCTGGGCCGCAATGGCACCCCCATGGATGTGGCGAAGGCCATGGAATACTTAACAACCGCGGAATTTGTCACCGGAGCCGTGCTGAGCGTCAACGGTGGTTATGTAATTGGAGGATAGAAAGATGAAAATTTCCATTGGATGCGATCACGGCGCCCTGGAGCTGAAAAATGTGATGGTGGCGCACCTGACGAAAAAGGGCTATGAAGTGAAGGATTTCGGCACCTACACCCCGGATTCCTGCGATTATCCCGAGTTCGCCGAAGCCGCCGCCAAGGCCGTTGCCTCCGGCGAATGCGACAAGGGCATCGTCCTTTGCACCACCGGCATCGGCGTCAGCATCACCGCCAACAAGGTCAAGGGCATCCGCTGCGCCCTGCTGTCCGATGTGATGTCCGCCCGGCTGACCCGGGAGCATAACGACACCAACATGATGGCCATCGGCGCCGGGGTGGTGGGCCAGATGCTGGCGCTCCAGATCGCCGACACCTGGCTGGAGACCCCCTTCTCCAATGAACCCCGCCACCAGCGCCGTATCGACAAGCTGATGGCCGTGGAGGGCTGATTCCCCCAAAAAGAGTGCGGATTGCCACGGCCCTGCGGGCCTCGCAATGACATCTTTTTCTCAACAAAAAACGGCACGCCATATCCGGCGTGCCGTTTTTTTACGTCTTTTTTACGAACTTTTCCTTGCATTTTGGGCAGGTAATGGCAATCTTGCCCTTCCCCCGGGGGACCCGGACGGGCTGGCGGCACCGGGGGCAGGTGTAGTAGCGGTGGCTTTTATCCCTGACCCGGTCGATCAGCATCAAAAACCGGCGGTTTTCCCGGTAACGTTGGTAGGTATTCCGGGAAAAAGTTCGAAAAATCACCCAAAACATGGCGATATACGCGGCGGATACCACCGCCAGCCGGGCCAGGGGCACCGGAATGAACAGGGCAATCACCGCCCCAATCATGCTGGCCCACAGCACCGTCCGGCTCAGCTGGTCCATGCCGTAACGTCCGGCCATGAACCGGGTCAGCCCGGCGGAGATGTTTTGGAGGATTTTGCGAATAAAATTCATAGAGAAATCACCTGATGAATTAGAATATGATACATTATATTGATTTTCTAGCGAATTTCAACCCCGGAATCTCATTATTAACGGAACGTTAAAATATGTGCGGTCATTGACCTTTTGCAGGGGAGGGTCAAGACCCTCCCCTGCAGAGGACATTTCATAATTTTTTACAGCTTCTCCAGGGTGATAATCATGGTTTCCGGGTTATAGGTGACCCGGTAGGTGCCGGGCTTGAGCTTGATGTTGCCGTGGTCGTTGGTGGTGTACTCCACGGTGGTGTCCTCGGGGAGGCATTCCACCCCCAGCCAGTCCTGCTCCACGTTGTTGTAGACCTTGAAGGCGAAATCGTGGTTGAAAGACAGGGTATAGGTCATCAGGCCGCCCTCGTTTGTCATGCCGTATTCCTCATGGTTGCTCCAGCCGTTGAAGTCGCCGCGGATGTAGAAATTGCTGGGCTGGGGCCGCTGGTAGTTGATGTATTCGTCCACCTTGGCCATGTAAGCCCGGAAGTAGCTCATCTTGGCGGTAATATACTCATCAAAGGAGATATTCCCCTGGGAATCGAAGGAGGAGGTGCGGTACAGGTCGAATTTCAGGTTCCGGCCATCCATATTTTTGAGGATCTTGCTGGGCTGGACATCGTTGCCGTAGAGCCCGGCGGCCCGGTCGAACCAATTTTTGAAGGTGTCGATCTTCAGCAGGTCGTTTTCGCTGACCCGGGTCAGGGCGTCGGCATACTCCGCCACATAGTAGCCGCCCTTGACCACGGTGTACAGGAACAGGGGGTTTTCCTGCTTGTCGCCCTTGTTCTGGGCGCCCTCCCGGATGTCGGAGAAGGGATTATCGCTGGTCATGCCGTGGCCGGAGGGGTTATACTCCACCGTCACGCCCAGGCACCGGTCGTAGTCATAGGGAATGATGATGGCCTTGCCGGAGGATTTCATAAAATAAAGGTAGAAATTGTTGTAATTATTCCGCAAATCGTCGGGATTTCCCAAGAAATAGGACACCGCCGCATAGCTGATGAAATTCTCCACATCCACCAGGGAGGCGAATTTTTCTTCCGTCATGGCCCCGGAATTCAGCTCCCGCAGGAGATTTTTCAGAGCGGAATGGTCGGAGGTTTTCTTGTTGGTCTTCAGGTCGTAGCAGAAAAATTCGCCCTTATCCTCATTTTCGATGCCGATGGAGTTCATGTTGGTGAAGCTGCAGCCCTCCCAGGTCCAGCCGCACTTGTACAGGTCGCCCTCCAGCTCCGCCGCCGGCAGCCGTTTTTCCAGGAACAGCTCGTCCACCGGCTCGTTGAGGGTGTAAACGCCCATGTGAACGCCGCTCCAGTCGAAGCTGCACAGGTTCGTCAGCGGGGCCAGAACCCCCTCGGAGCGGTAGAGCTCGTAGGCGTAGGTTTCCTTTAGATAAGTGGAGTCGTAGCACTTATTCCAGCGCATTTCCAGCTTCTCCAGGGCGGCGAAGGTGCGGTTTTTTCGGGCCTTCCGGGCGGCCTTGTCGGTCCAGACCCGGGCCTCGTCGCCGTAGTACTCCGGCTCCTCGAAGGTTTCCTGGAAGTCCAGCTTCAGGTGGATGGCCTTGTAGATACCGCCCTCCTCTTCCTTGTAGAAGCTGGTGCGGGAGGTGTTGCCCTTCATCCGGACGCCCACTTCCTGAATGCGGTAGGGGGTGCCGTTGATGGTGATGGTTACATCGGCCATCCGGTAAATGGGGGATTTGGAGCCAAAGTCACGGTAATGCTCGTAATCCGCCTGGAGCTTTTGAAGCTCCGCATCGGACATCTGGATGTCGATTTCGATTCTGGAATCGGGATTAAACAGCTGCTCGTAGATTTCCTCTTCGGGACAGGGCAGCCGGTCCACGCCGATGTCGATAACGCCGTCGGTATCCTCGGGCAGCAGGGGCCCGGTGGTTTCCGTGGGGGCGGGGCTGGAAGGCTGGCTGCCGGTGGGCGCGGTGGTGGGTTCGGAGGAACCGGCGGGCGTGCTGGTATCGGTGGGCGCGGTGGTGGTCGCCTCCGGCTCGTTCAGCACCGCGCAGCCCCCCAGGAGCAAGGCGAAAATCAGCAGCAGGCACAGATGTTTCTTCATAATGGGACCTCCTTGGTGGAAAATGGTGGTTCCGGTTGGTAAGGGAACCGTTTTCTTTCAAATTTAATTATATCATTGGGATTCGGGTTTGTCTATACAGATCTTTTTCTTGACAATCGGAAAGGATGGAACTACAATAATTCCAAATGTGCGCATAAATGGAGGAAAACCCCATGAAAAAGCTGATGATTCCGGTGCTGGCGGCACTGCTGCTGGCGGGCTGCGGGAAGGATGCTCCGGCCCCAGGGACGGAGCCGTCCATCGTCCCCACCACGGCACCGGTGACAGAGGTGACGCCGCCCCCGGCCACTACTTTGCCTGCCACGGAGCCCACCACCGTGGCCACAGAGCCGTCCACCGCACCGCTGACGGAGCCCACCGAGGTTCCCACCGACCCCACCACCGAGCCCACCACGGAGCCTACCACCGCCCCCACGGTCAAGTTCGATTCGGCGGTCTGCCAGCCCCTCTTCGGGGATTGGGCCGTGACCATGGTGATGGATGGGGATTTGCTGGCTCTGCCGGAGTTTGAGGTGCATCAGCAGTTTGACCTGGTGTGGCAGTTTGGCCCGGAGGGGGATTTTTCCGTGTCCGTGGATGAAACGGCCTTTCAGGAGGCGATGGCTGCCTATGAAACCGCCACCAACGACTATCTGATGGAGATGCGCTTCCGGATCTTTACTGCCGAATGTCGGCTGGAGGGCCTGTGGGAATGGGCCACCAACCAGAAATGGGAGAAAGAGGGCTACCGGGAGCAGAACCAGGCGGAGGTGGATGCCTTCATCCAGGAGCTGGCGCTGGCCCAGCGGTATGAAGCGCTGCTGCGGCAGGGCCAATACTACATCCGGGATGGGGCGCTGGTGCTGGAATACAGCGATGGCACCGAGGCCATGGTGAATTATGCCGTCGGGGATGGAGTTCTGACCCTGATGGACCTGGATAATATGCAGGATTACGCCATGGTTGGCATCAGACCGCCCCTGACGCTGTCCGAAAGGACGGAGTCCGTGGAACCCACGGAGCCTGCGGAGTCGGAGCCTGTGGAATCGGAACCCGTGGAGTCGGAATCCGCCCCCTTATAACCAGCAAAAACCGCAGGCAAGCCTGCGGTTTTTGCAATGGAAAAGAGGGGAGGAAAAAATGAAAAAGAAGATCTTTTATCGCTTATCTCCATGATACCCCATAATTATTAAGAAAAAAAGAGGATAAATGTTAAGATTCTTTGAAGTTCGGGGGGATTTCGGAACTTATTTCAGGCTCAAGCCCCGCTCCAGCCGTTCCCGCTCCGCCTGGGACAGCCGCAGGTAGTTGGGGGTCAGGGCCGCACCGTCGCCGGGTTCACCGGCGGCGATTTTTTTCAGCGCCGCCAGGCCAACGCCTACCGCCCGCTGGTGCTGCCGCCACTGGGGCGGCAGGATGGTGGCAGGGAAGGACTTATGGCACAGGGCCGCCCCGTCGCCCACCAGGTGGATGGGGCCCTCCAGCCGCGCCAATTCTTCTCCTAAATCTGCCAGAGAAATGGCTCTATCCTCGCAAATTCGGGTCAAAACGCCGTTTTCCGCCTTAAAAAGTGCGTTATACACCTGGCTCCGCCGGGCATCCATGGCGGCGCAGATATAGCCATCGTGAAGCCCCAGCCCCAGGGCCATGGCCTCCAGCGTGGACACGCCATAGCAGGGCAGCTCCTTGCCCCAGGCAAAGCCCTTGGCCGCCGCCACGCCGATGCGGACGCCGGTAAAGCTGCCGGGGCCCGCCGCCACCGCCACATGGGTGATGTCCCCGGGGGTCCGCTGGCATTGTTTGATCAGGTCCTGGGCCATGACCATCAGGGTCTGGCTGTGGGTCAGGGCGGTGAGCTGGTAGCTCTCCCCCAGGAGCTGATTTTCGTCAAAAAGGGCCACAGAACCGGCCTTCGCTGAGGTTTCAAAGCAGAGCAGAAGCATCCAAATCTCCTCCTTCGATGGTGATGCGCCGGGAATCCTCTCCCAGCTTTTCGATGGTGACGGTGATGGCGTCCTCCAGAGCGTCGGCCACATTTTCGCTCCACTCCACGGCGCAGACGCCCCCCCGGTCCAGATAATCGTCCCAGCCGATGCCCCACAGGTCATCGCTGGAGCGGAGCCGGTACATATCGAAGTGGAACAGGGGGATCCGGCCGGAGAGATATTCGTTGACGATGGTATAAGTCGGACTGGTAACCTGCTCGCCGCAGCCCAACCCCCGGGCCAATCCCCGGGTGAAGGCGGTTTTCCCCGCCCCCAGATCCCCCCGGTAGGCAATCACCGCCCCGGGGGTCAAATTTTTCCCCAAAAGAGCCCCGACTTCCTCGGTCTGCTTGGGAGAATGAGTCAAAAATTCCATAAATTCACCTTGTTTCGGTAATAAAGCCTTCCCCCGGGGGGAAGGTGCCCCGCAGGGGCGGATGAGGGATGGCGTGCACTACAAAATTGATTTCATGTTGATGCCATCCGGCTATGAACGGTTAAGTCGATAGCTTCACAAACGCCGCGGAAACGGCAATTGACATCCGCGTTGGAAAATCGCAGCACACGAACCCCCTGTTGCTCCAGATAAGCGGAACGCTGTTGGTCGTATGCGCTGCCTTCCGGCATATCGTGCTGTAATCCGTCCAGCTCCACAACCAGCTTCGCTTGAAAACAGTAAAAATCAACAATATATTGCCCAAACGGAACCTGCCGCCGAAATTGCACGGGGTATTTTTTTAGGTAATCATACCACAGATGACGTTCTTCTTTCGTCATGTTTTTTCGCAGGGACTGATAACGTTGAAGTATTTTGGCATCCATGTAAAGCACCTCTTTCCAATCATTCGCTGCCCCGGTAAGCGGTACTGCCGCCATCCCTCATCCGCCCCTTCGGGGCACCTTCCCCCCGGGGGAAGTCTTTATTGACTGGCTTTCAGCTTTTCTGCCTGGTCGGCGGTGGCCAGGGCGTCGATGAGGTCTTCCAGGTGGCCGTCCATGATTTGGTCGATTTTGTAGAGGGTCAGGCCGATGCGGTGGTCCGTCACCCGGCCCTGGGGGAAATTGTAGGTGCGGATCCGCTCGTTACGCATTCCGGTGCCCACCTGGCTCCGGCGCAAGCCGGAATGTTCCGATTCGATGCGCTCCTGCTCAATCTCATAGAGCTTGGAGGCCAGCATTCGCATACATTTTTCCCGGTTTTGCACCTGGCTCCGCTCCTCCTGGCAGGCCACCACGATACCCGAGGGCTTGTGGATCAGCCGGACGGCGGAGCTGGTTTTATTGACGTGCTGGCCGCCGGCGCCGGAGGCTCGGTAGACCTGCATTTCGATGTCCGCCGGGTCGATCTGCACATCCACTTCCTCCATCTCCGGCAGCACCGCCACGGTGGCGGTGGAGGTGTGGACCCGGCCGCCGGACTCGGTCTCCGGCACCCGCTGGACCCGGTGGACCCCGGACTCATATTTCAGCCGGGACCAGGCCCCCCGTCCGTTGATGATGAAGTCCGCTTCCTTCACGCCGCCAAGCTCCGTATCATTATAATTGAGCAATTCAATGCTCCAACCCATCCGGGCGGCGTACATGGAGTACATCCGGAACAGGCTGTGGGCGAACAGGGCGCTCTCCTCGCCGCCGACGCCGCCACGGATTTCCATAATGACGCTTTTTTCGTCGTTGGGGTCCCTGGGCAGCAGCAAAATTTGCAGCTGGCGGTAGAGATTTTCCTTGTTTTCCTTGGCCTGCTGGTAGGTTTCCTGGCACAGTTCCTTCATATCGGGCTCTGCCATCAGCTCCTGGGCCTCCTCCATATCCCGGCAGGCGGCATTGTAGGCCCGGTAAGCCTCCACGATGGGCTCCAGGTCATTTTTCTCCCGCATGAGCCGGGCGGCCTTTTGGGGATCGGCATATAATTCCGGCTGCTCCGCCTTGGCGCAAAGCTCCTCATAGCGGAAAGCAACGGCGCGTAGTTTTTCCAGCATAGTTACACCACATTTACCAGATCTTCAAAGGTTTCGATTTTTGCCACCCAATGGGCTGGCTCGCCGAAGCCGTAGGCGGCGAAGATGAAGTCCAGCCCCGCCATTTCCGCGGCGTCCAGATCACCCTGGGTGTCGCCGATGTAGACGGCGGATTCGATTTTGTGCTGCTCCATCAGCCGGCGGATGGTGATGCCCTTTTCCGCGCCGGTGTCCCCGAAGCACAGGTGGCCGGAAATCAGGTCCCCCAGCCCCAGCTTTTCGATGCACAGCTCCGGGTAGCCCCGTTGGCTGTTGCTGACGATGAACAGCCGGTACTTTTTCGCCAATTTTTCCATGGTTTCCCGAATGCCCGGGTAGCCGATGGCGCAGGGGTTCCGGTGGAGATACCGGTTTTCCGTTTCCATGCACCGGTCCATCAGGGCGTAGCGCTCCGGCGCCGGGATCGATTCAAAAATCACGTCGGCGATCTGCGTCATCACCTTGCCGAACAGGGGCAAAAAATCATCGGCAGTGACGCACAAATGGTCCAGCCCCTCGGCCCGGAGCTGAATGTTGTAGCCCTCGGCCACCAGGGCCCGGGAGTCCC
Organism: Oscillospiraceae bacterium; assembly: GCA_017457285.1. Classification (GTDB taxonomy): domain Bacteria; phylum Bacillota; class Clostridia; order Oscillospirales; family Oscillospiraceae; genus Faecousia. The sequence continues at coordinate 26,598 of JAFTHT010000056.1, forward strand.
ACAGGGTGCCGTCGATATCAAAAATCAGACTTTCGTATTTCATTTTTCCAGCTCCTTGGCGATTTTTACAATGCGGCTGGTGCCCAGCCGGTCCGCTCCCAGGGAAATGAATTTTTCCGCATCTTCGATGGAGGAAATGCCCCCGGCGGCCTTGATTTTCACATGGGGGGCAACATTTTCGGCAAAAAGCGCAATGTCGGCGAAGGTGGCCCCGGCGGTGGAGAAGCCGGTGGAGGTCTTGATGAAGTCCGCTCCGGAATCGGAAACGCATTTGCAAAGCCGGATTTTTTCCTCCTGGGTCAGCAGGCAGGTTTCGATGATGACCTTGAGAATTTTGTCGCCGCAGGCGGCCTTCACGGCGCTGATTTCGGCGGTCAGATCCGCCCACCGGCCCTCCTTGGCCAGGCCTAAATTGATGACCATGTCGATTTCGGCGGCACCGTTTGCCACCGCCTCGGCGGCCATGAAGCACTTGGCGGCGGTGGTATCGTAGCCGTTGGGGAACCCGATGACGGTGCAAATAGCCAATTTTTCGCCCACATATTCCCGGGCTTTCGCCACAAAACAGGCGGGAATACACACAGAAGCAGTGTGATATTTCATTCCATCGTCACAAATGGCCCGAATCTGGGCCCAGGTGGCGGTGGGGGCAAGCAGGGTGTGATCGCACCGGGAAAGGATTTGAGAAAGCTCCATGGCGGTAATCTCCTTTGTAGTTCTGCCCTTATTATAGCCAGGTTCGGCGGGATATGCAAGAGGATTGTAAGGCCGGGGATGGAATGGGAAATGATTGTTTAGCGTACCAAGATCATGCTGTCATTGCGAGGCCCTTCGGGGCTCGCAATGACATGCGTTTTTCTTAGTACGCCGAACAATCATTTCCCGCACGAATCCATCGGATGGGGCGGCGAAAAGGGAGCTGCCGGAAAACGGCAGCTCCCTGTGAAATTATCTTCCAAACAGACCGCCCAGCTTGTCCAGGCTGATTTTGGCCTTGACGGTGTCGATGATTTTCTCCACCTGGTCGTTGGGTACGTCCACCCCCAGCAGGCCCTCTACGGCGCCCACCGGGTCGGATTTGAATTTGCTTTCAAAATCCTTGTCGTTTTTCACCTTGTCAACGATTTCGTTGATTTTGGCTTTGATGTCCATGTTATTCCTCCACGATTTCGGCATCCACGGCGTTCTTCTTGACGCTCTCGATGCCGCCCAGGCAGCCGGCCTTGGCGGTGTAGCCCTCGGAAACGGCGATGACCTGGCCATTGGTGGCCTTCAGGCGGAAGCGGTACTCCCCGGCCTTGTCCTCGTACATCTCGAACTTGGGGTGGGACAGCACGGCGTAATTTTCCTCGGTCTGGTTTTCGATGCCGGCCACGGGGGCATTTTTCTGGACGGAGGCGATGCCATTGCGGCAGGCGGCCTCGGTGGTGTAGACTTCGGAGGTGGCGATCACCTGGCCGTTGGAGGCCTTCAGGTCGAACTTGATACCGGAAGCGACGTTGCGAATGACGAATTTGCTCATAATAATGTCCTTTCCCCGCATAACGCGGCGTTAATTTTGCACAAGAAAATGATATCACAGCAGTCGCAATTTGTCAATTATGGATGATGAGTAAAGATTATTTTTGTGGGAGAGGGTCAAGACCCTCCCTCAGTCTGTCGAAAAAGCGATTACACATATATATGATTGGGGACCTCTAAAAACTCCTTTTCGGCGAAGCGGCGTATCTTTTGCCGCAACTTTTCACCCCGAAAACACCGAAATACATCCAGTATTCCTGGTGTTTTCGTGACTTCAATTTGCGACAAAATATCCACCGCCCGCTCGAAAATTAGTTTTTAGAGGTCCCCGATTGTTTAGAATAGGAAGCACCCCTTGCCCCCCTCATTTATGAGGGGGGTGGCCGAGCGAAGCGAAGGTCGGGGGGAGTCCGTAAGATGTTACGAATTCGCCGAAAACGTGCAAAAAATCATAACCTTCTACCGCATGCTCCCCCAGTCACGGCTTGCGCCGTGCCAGCCCCCTCATAAATGAGGGGGCCAAGGTGCTGGTGCATAGCCATCATTTACCACTTTCTCGACGCGCTGCTTTCATAACGGTGACAGATGAATATTTTAATTGTTAATTTTCTTCCCACACCCTAGCATGGCGGGGGGAACTGTGTTATAATGTATGTAACTATCATCTTTGGAGCGGAATGCTATGCTGGAACTGTTATCCCCCGCCGGGTCCATGGAGGCCCTGAAGGCTGCCGTGCAGAATGGCGCCAACGCCGTTTACCTGGGCTGTGGCACCTTCAATGCCCGGCAGGGTGCCAAAAATTTCACACCCCAGACCCTTACCGAGGCCGTGCGCTATTGCCATGTCCGGGGGGTGGCGGTGCATCTGACCCTGAATACCCTCGTTTCCGACCGGGAAACGGAGGACGTGGCGGCGCTGATTCGCCATGCGGCCATCTGCGGCGTGGATGCCTTTATCGTCCAGGATTTGAGCGTCATCCGGCTCTGCCGCCAGATCGCCCCCCGGGTGCCCATCCACGGCTCCACCCAGCTGACGGTCCACTCCCTGCCCGGGGTGCAGCTCTGCGCCGCCTGGGGCATGACCAGAGTGGTGCTGAGCCGGGAACTTTCCTGGGAGGAAATCCGCTATATTTGCAAAAATTCCCCCATTGAAATCGAAATTTTCGCCCATGGCGCCCTGTGCATGAGCTATTCCGGCCAGTGCTACCTGTCAGCCGCCATCGGGGGCCGCTCCGGGAACCGGGGCCGCTGCGCCCAGCCCTGCCGCCAGAGCTACGGTTACAGCCGCTGGGAAAATCAGTTCCCCCTGAGCCTGAAGGACAACTGCCTCATCGGCTACCTGAAGGAAATCGAGGATATGGGCGTTGCCTCCATCAAGCTGGAGGGCCGGATGAAGCGGCCGGAGTATGTGGCTGCCGTCACCGGGGTCTACCGCCAGGCGCTGGATAAGAAAATCCTCACCGAGGCCATGCTGGATACCCTGATGAAGGCCTTCAACCGCCAGGGCTTCACCGATGGCTATTATGCCGCCGAAACCGGCAAAGCCATGTTCGGCATCCGGGAGGAGAAAAAAGAGGATAACGAGTGGCTCAAATCCATGCGCCAGACCTACGAGGCGGTGGAAAACGGCCTTGTGGACGTGACATTCAAGGCGGAAATCACCGCCCAGGGCAGCACCCTGACGGTGACGGACCCCGAAGGGCGGCAATGCACCGTCACCGGCCCCCGGCCCGAAGCCGCCCGGCGGCTGCCCCTGAGCGAAGACCTGTTCGCCGCCCGGATCGGCAAGACCGGCGGCACCCCTTACAACTGTATCGGCGTGGAGGCCGCCATTGACGATGGGCTGACCATGTCCGCCGCCGCCATCAACGGTCTGCGGCGGGATGCCCTGGACCAGCTGACGGCTCTGCGGGCCCGGCGGGAGGTCCCCAAGGTTCTGCGGCCCCGGAAAAAGCCCCACCATTCCGGCTTCCATGGCCGCCCCCAGCTGACCGTCCAGGTGACCAACGCCAATCAGCTGACTCCGAAGCTCCTTGCCATGAAGCCCGCGGTGCTGTATGTGCCCCTGCACATTCTGGCCAAGGATCTGCGGCTGTGCCGGGATCTGACCCGGAAGGCCAATGTGGTGGCGGCGCTGCCCCGGATCTGCCACGACCGGGAGCTGGAGCAGCTGCGCTTTGATTTGAGAGCCGTCCGGCAGCAGGGTGTGAAAGCCGCGCTGGTGGGCAATCTGGGCCTGATGATTCCCGTGCGGGAGCTGGGGCTGGAAATTCATGGAGATTTCGGTCTGAATATCTATAATTCCGGCTCTGTGGATATTGCCAAGGAGCTGGAGCTGCTGTCGGCGACTCTCAGCTTTGAGATGACCCTGCCCCAGATTCGGGATGTGAGCAAGGCGGTGCCCTGCGAGATTCTGGCCTATGGTCGGCTGCCCCTGATGGTGACGGAGAACTGCCTGATCCGGGGCCGCTCCGGCGAATGCGGCTGCCAGCAGGCCACCACCCGGCTGATGGACAAAACCGGCGCGGACTTCCCGGTGATCAAGGACGGGGCCAATTGCCGCAGCGTGCTGCTCAACGGCAAGAAGCTCTACTGGCTGGACCGGCAGGAGGACCTGGGCAAGCTGGGCCTCTGGGCCACCCGTCTGTATTTCACCACGGAGAACCCCAAAGAGGTGGACCAAATTCTGGGCAGCTACGTCTCCCCCACCCCCTTCGACCCCGGCGCCTGCACCCGGGGCCTGTACCTGCGGGGGTTGGATTAAGAAAAACTTTTATTGAGAGGCGCGTGTTCTCTCTGTCATTGCGAGGAGCGAAGCGACGTGGCAATCCGTCCGCTAGAAGCAGCAATGGCAGGACAACACAACCTCAAGGAGCTGCAGAATGAATTACTATGTATATATTCTTGCAAATCAAACAAATGTGGCAATTTACACCGGTGTGACCAATGATTTGGTTCGCCGTGTCTATGAGCATAAACATCATTTCGACCCATCCAGTTATACAGCGCGATACCATGTGACGAAGTTGGTATATTATGAATGCACATCGGATGTGCGTTCCGCCATTGAGCGAGAAAAGCAAATCAAGGGATGGAGTCGTGCAAAAAAGAATCAATTGGTGGAATCGATGAATCCGCAATGGCGTGAGCTATATTCGACCATTCTTGGGTGAAGCAAGCCGCTCTCCTTTTGCGGCGTGGATAGAACGGATTGCCACGGCCTTCGGCCTCGCAATGACAGTGCGTTTTTTAGGAAGGTTTTAACTATGAATCTGATTTTAGCATCCCAATCGCCCCGGCGGCGGGAGCTTTTGGGGTTGTTCCATATTCCGTTTACCGTCCGCGTGGCGGATGTGAATGAGGCCATGGACGAAAATGCCGCCCCCTATGATGAGGTGGCCCGGGTCAGCCGGTTGAAGGCGCAGGCCATCGACCGGGGGCCGGAGGATGTGGTCGTTGCCGCGGATACCATTGTGGTTTGCCAGGGAAAAGTTCTTGGAAAGCCGAAAAATGAGGAAGAAGCCCTGGAAATGCTTCGCCTTTTGTCCGGCCGGGACCATCAGGTGATGACCGGCATGACCGTCCTCTATGGCGAACAGGAGCGGAGTGTCACGGAAGTCACCGACCTGCATTTCCGGGCGCTGACCGAAGCGGAGATCCGCCGCTATGTGGCCTCCGGGGAGCCCATGGACAAGGCCGGTGCCTACGGCATCCAGGGCGGCGCGGCGCTGTTCTGCCAGAGCCTGAATGGGGACTATTATAATGTAGTGGGCCTGCCGGTCTGCCGCCTGGGGCAGCTCCTGGAGCAAGTGGTTCCCGGATGGAGATCAGAAGAATAAATAAAACTGTCATTGCGAGGGCGTAGCCCGTGGCAATCCGTATTCCTTCTGCATAGTGGAGAGAACGGATTGCCACGTCGCTCCGCTCCTCGCAATGACAGGCGGAGATATGCATTTTCAGGATAGGAGTCAATTATGAGACATTTTTTTAGTAACCGGATTCGGGCCGTGCTGATTGTGGCGGTTTTGATTGCGGGTGTGCTGGCGGTGGCCAGTAATTTGACGAAAAAGAGCATCCCCGGCATGATCGTCCAGGGGGTGCTGACCCCCCTGCGCTCCGGCGCCAATGCCCTGACAGAGCAGGCGGAGCAGATGTACAACTATATGTTCCGCTATGAGGCCCTCCAGGCGGAAAACGAGGCCCTGAAAAAGCAGATCGCCGAAATGCGGGAGGCCAGCCTTAACGCTGACTCCGTATCCCGGGAGAACGACCGGCTCCGGGACCTGCTGGGGCTCCAGGCCGCCCATCCGGACTATGTGCTGGTGGATGGTTACGTCATCTCCCGCAGCTCCACCGACTGGACCAGCGCCCTGACCGTGAACAAGGGCACCGATGCGGGCATCCAGGTGGGAATGTGCGCCGTCACCTCCGTGGGTGAGGTGGTGGGCGTGGTCACCGAGTCCGGGTCCAACTACTGCGTGGTCAAGACGGTGCTGGATTCCTCCCTGGAAATCAGCGCCACCATTGCCGCATCCGGTTATTCCGGCATGGTTAAGGGCGGCTATACCTCCGGCCTGGAGGGGATGCTGCGGATGGACTATTTGCCCAGCTCCGCCATTATCCGCAACCGGGACCAGGTGGTCACCGCCGGCTCCACGGTCTACCCTCGGAACCTGATTCTGGGCACCATCGTGGATGCGGGACTGGGTGATACCGGCGTTGCCAAGTATGCCATTTTGGAGCCTGCGGCGGACATCGCCAATCTGGAGCAGGTCTTTATCCTGACGGACTACAACCAGGGGTAATGCCATGAAATTTCGGAAAAAGAACGAATTCCGCCCGGATGTCCACCGGGAGGATATCCTGGGCAAGATCCTGCTGACCCGCAAGCAGCGCCAGACCCTTCTGCGGTGGTTTTTGTTCAGCGCCGTGTGCGTGGCGGCGCTGGTGATCCAGGATGTGGTCATGAGCCGTGTCAGTATTTTCGACACCACCACCGACCTGGTGCCCTGCTGCATTCTGGCGGTGTGCATCCTCCAGGGCGGCGAGAGCGGCAGTATTTTTGCTCTGGTGGCATCGCTGGTGTATTATTTCTCCGGCTCTGCCCCCGGAGTGCCCTGCATCCCGATTCTGACCTTCCTGGCGGTGTTCGCCGCCATCTTCCGGCAGGCCTACCTGCGGCAGGGCTTCATCACGCTGCTTCTGCTGCTGGGGGTGTGCCTGGTGGTGTATGAGCTGGCGATTTTTGGCATCGCCCTGTTTATGAAGCTCACCATCCCCCAGCGACTCACCGCCCACTGCGTCAGTGCCGGCATCACTCTGGTCAGCGTACCCCTTTTGTATCCCATCCTCATGTCTATCGGTAAAATTGGAGGAGAAACATGGAAAGAATAAACCGCAGACGGGTCAGCCTGATCATGTGCCTGTTTGCTCTCATCCTGGGCTTCTACTGCTTCAAGCTCTATGCGGTCCAGGTTATCGAAACCGGCGGTAATACCAATAATATCACCACCTTTAAGACCCGGACCCGGGTCAAGGCCGCCCGGGGCAACATCCTGGACCGCAACGGCAATGTGCTGGTGACCAACCGGGCCAGCTACGATCTGGTGATCAACCACTTCGTGTTCACCAGCTCCGCCACCCCCAACGATACCCTCTATGACCTGGTGCAGCTGTGCAAGAAGCTGGATATCCAGTACACCGACCACCTGCCCATCTCCAAGACGGCCCCCTTTGAATACACCCTCAGCGATTACAACAACACCTGGCAGAACCATTTCCAGACCTTCCTGGCCTACCGGGACCATCTGGATTCCGATATCCCGGCGGATTTGCTGATGCGGATGCTCCGCCAGAGTTACCAGATTCCCGAGGGCTGGAGCGACGAGGATGCCCGGGCGGTGCTGGGCCTGCGGTATGAGCTGAGCCTGCGAAACTGCGTGGCCAGTCTTGCCAACTATGTGTTCCTGTCCGATGTGGACAGCGGCACCCTGGCGGCGGTGCGGGAACTGAATATCCCCGGCATGAGCGTGGAATCCGCCACCGTCCGGGAGTATTCCACCGGCTATGCCGCCCATATCCTGGGCTATGTGGGCGCCATGAACGCCAAGCAGTGGGAAACCTACAAGGAAAAGGGTTATTCCATGGATGCCCTGGTGGGCCAGGCGGGGCTGGAGCAGGCCTTTGAGGATTACCTCCACGGCACCGACGGCACCCGTGTGGACGTGGTGACCAAGGACGGCACCCTGGTGGAATCCTATTATGAAGAGGAGCCCCAGTCGGGGCAGAATGTCCAAATCTCCATCGATCTGAATATGCAGACCGCGGCAGAGGATGCCATGGAAATTGTCATTTCCCAGCTCCGGGATCCGGAGTACAACCTGGAGGAGGACGGCCGGGATGCTGCCGGCGCGGCGGTGGTGGCCATGGATGTCAAGACCGGCCAGGTGCTGGTTTGCGGCAGCTACCCCACCTTCGACCTGAGTACCCTCTTCGAAAACTACAATCAGCTGCTGGAGGCGGATCTGCAGCCCATGTACAACCGGGCCCTCCAGGCCACCTATCCCCCCGGCTCCACCTATAAGATGTCCATGACCATCGCGGGCATCAACGACGGCAAAATCGACAGTCGCACCCAAATCGAGGACCTGGGCGCCTTCACCAAGTACGCCGGCTTTAAGGCCAACTGCCTGCGCTGGACCAGTTCCGGCCGGACCCACGGCTCCATCGACTGCACCGATGCCCTGAAGGTGTCCTGCAACTATTTCTATTATGAGCTGGCGGACCGGATGTCCATGGCCGTCATTGACGAAACCGCCAAGGGCTTAGGCCTCGGGGAGCTGACGGGCATTGAGCTGTACGAGGCCCTGGGCCACCGGGCCAACGCGGAAACCAAGGCTTCCCTCTACACCGGTGATGATGCCCGCTGGTACACCGGTGATAAGATTCTCTGCTCCATCGGCCAGTCCGAAAACCGGTTTACTCCCATGCAGCTTTGCAGCTACGTCACCACCATCGTCAACCAGGGCACCCGGAACAAGGCCACCTTCCTGAACCGGGTGGTGACCTCAGACTACAGCAAGGTGGTCTATGAGAATGCCACCGAGGTGCTGAGCCGGATGTATATCTCCGACGAGGCTTACAAAGCCGTCCGGGAGGGCATGGAGAAGGTGGCCAACGATTCCGGCGGTACGGCCCGGAAGATTTTCCAGGACTACCCGGTGCGGGTGGCCGCCAAGACCGGCACCGCCCAGACCGGCGTGAAGGACTTCTCCGACAACGGCGCTTTCGTCTGCTATGCCCCTGCCGATGATCCCCAGGTGGCGGTGGTGGTCTACGGCGAGCGGGCCGGCCACGGCTCCTCCCTGGGCAACATCGCCAAGGCGGTGCTGGATGCCTACTTCGGCTTCGGCGAGTACGGCGACATCATCGTGGGCGAGAATCAGGTTAGCTGAAAATACAAAACGCACGAAAGGGGAGGACAATGATCCTCCCCTTTCACCGTAGCGCAGGAGCTGTAAATGATTGTTTAGAGTAGGAAGCACCCCTTGCCCCCCTCATTTATGAGGGGGGTGGCCGAGCGAAGCGAAGGCCGGGGGGAGTCCGTAAGATGTTACGAATTCGCCGAAAACGTACACAAAATCATAACATTCTAACGCATGCTCCCCCAGTCACGGCTTGCGCCGTGCCAGCCCCCTCATAAATGAGGGGGCCAAGGTGCTGGTGCATAGCCA